>CACXDR010000106.1 GCA_902766415.1 uncultured Lachnospiraceae bacterium | reverse complement strand
TTCCTGCGCCTTCTTCGCTTCTTCCTCGCCGTGGACCAGCTTGGTCACTTCGAACGCGAGGACTTCCTTGGCGTGGTTGATCTCGGAGCCTTCCAGCGCGGACAGTCTTTCGACCTCTTCCATCGGGAGGAAGGTCAGCATGCGCAGGCACTTGTTGACGTCTGCGTCGTCGACGTTGCGCCAGTACTGGTAGAAGTCGTACGGGGAGCATCTGTCAGCACGGAGCCACAGCGCGCCTTTCTGGGACTTGCCCATCTTCTTCCCCTCGGAGTTCAGAAGGAGCGTGATGGTCATGGCGTGCGCGTCCTTTCCGAGCTTCCTGCGGATCAGCTCGGTGCCTGCCAGCATGTTGCTCCACTGGTCGTCGCCGCCGAACTGCATGTTGACGCCGTATTTCTGGTAGAGCGAATAGAAATCGTACGCCTGCATGATCATATAGTTGAACTCAAGGAACGAAAGCCCCTTCTCCATGCGCTGCTTGTAGCACTCCGCGCGGAGCATGTTGTTGACGGAGAAATGCGGGCCGATGTCGCGGATGAACTCGATGTAGTTCAGGTTCCTCAGCCAGTCGGCGTTGTTCACCATCTGCGCCTTGCCCTCGCCGAACTCGATAAAGCGGCTCATCTGCTTTTTGAAGCACTCGCAGTTATGGTCGATCATCTCGACGGTCATCATCTTCCGGAGATCCGTCCTTCCGGAGGGATCGCCGATCATGCCGGTACCGCCGCCGACCAGCGCGAACGGGCGGTTGCCCGCCATCTGGAGCCGTTTCATAAGGCAGAGCGCCATGAAATGGCCGACATGAAGGCTGTCTGCAGTCGGGTCGAACCCGATATAGAAGGTCGCCTTGCCGGCGTTGACCATCTTGCTGACCTCTTCCTCGTTCGTGACCTGTGCGATCAGGCCGCGCGCTTTCAGTTCCTCATAACACTGCATAGTTGTATCCTCTTTCCGTTTCCTAATTCTTAAAACAGTTCTTTCCATTATAATCAGACGTCCCGCCTCAGTCAATCGCGGAACGCCCTCCCTCCGCCGGCCGTTCCCAGCCTTCAGGGCGAAAGGAAGTACATGTTCCTGTTCTCTATGATCATGGCAGTCAGCTTCCCCGGGGTATCAAGCCCCGTGTTGAGGGCGATCATGCCGTTCTTCGGAAGGCTGTACCACACGCCGTAGCGGAGCTCCGGGCGGAAGGGATTGCCGGACCCGTCAAGATAGGTCGGCGCCTTTACCGGCGCGTTCCCGACGACCGCGAGCTTCCCGCTGTAATCGTTGTACAGGACGCCCTGGTTCCCCCAGACGAAGTTGTCCTCGCTGTTGTTCCATATGATATCGTCCCGGATATCGCCGTGGACCGCGATAAAATCGAGGTCCTCGTACCAGGTCCTGAGGTTCTCCTTGAGCCAGACGGCGGCCTTCCCGGTGCTCACGCCCCTCTTTTTAAAGGCGTCGACCGTCTCCTTCCCGCCGTTCTGCCGCCAGATGAGCCCGTTCGCGAGCTGTCCCCGCGTGAGGAGCTCCGAGTCGATGAACATCCTTTCATGGTCCCCGCAGAGAAGGACGAGCCTGTCCTCCATCTCCGTCTTCAGGTCGCGGACCATCCTGTAGGCGCCGAACGGGTCCGGGCCGAGGTCCATCAGGTTCCCGAGAAAGACCAGCGTGTCCTGCTTCCGGTCGAATCCGGCGGCGGCAAGGACGCCTGAAAGCGCCCCGGTCTCACCGTAGAGATCCGATATGATGATGCTTCGCATGGCGTTCCCCCTTTAAAAAGGCGTTCAGTCCGGGAACTCGCCCGTAAAGACCTCCTCCGCCGGCCCTGTCATGATCAGGCGCCCGTCGTCCGTCCTTTCGATCACCAGGTCCCCTCCGAGGAGGCGGACCGTCACCCTGTTCCCGCATCGTCCGCTGACCATGGACGCGTACGCGCTTGCCGTGGCGCCTGTGCCGCAGGCAAGCGTCTCGCCGCTGCCGCGCTCCCAGACGCGCATCCAGAGAAGGTCTCTGCTCTCCGCGTAGATAAACTCGGAATTGACTCCCTCCGGGAAACGCGGATGATGCTCATATCCCGGGCCGATATTCTCAAGGTCCAGTCCCATGAGCGCTTCCTTCGACGGCACGTAGTAGACCGCGTGCGGATTGCCGACATCGACCGCGATCATCTCCTTCTCTTCCCCGTTCACCGTGATGGGCTCCGGGACCGGTCCCGTCAGGACCGCCTTCCCCATGTCCACGGCGGCAGTCTTCACCTTTCCGTTCTCCGTAAAGACCTTGATGGTCTTCACGCCGCCCAGGGTCTCGAGGGTAAAGGTCTCCTTACGGCAGATGCCGTGGTCGTAGGCGTATTTCGCGACGCAGCGCGCGCCGTTCCCGCACATTTTCCCCTCCGAGCCGTCCGCGTTGAACATGCGCATGCGGACGTCGCAGGTCTCCGACGGGCAGATCAGGATGAGCCCGTCGGCGCCGATCCCGAAATGCCGGTCGCTTACCCTGACCGCCATGGCAGCCGGGTCCTTAACTTCCTCTTCAAAACAGTTCACATAGACATAGTCGTTGCCTATGCCCTGCATCTTCGTAAACTTCAAGCTGTTTCCTTTCCGTCAAGATCAGTTCTTGTAAAGGTACTCCTCGATCTCCCAGCTTGAGACCGCGGTGCGGTACCGGCGCCACTCTTCCTTCTTCGCCGCGAGGTACTTCCTGTAGGCGTGGTCCCCGAGGACCTCCTGCGCGAAGCTGCTCTTCTCGAACATGCTGATCGCGTCGCCGAGCGTCTCCGGGAGCTCCTCGACGCCGAGCATGGCGATCTCCTCCGTGCTTAAGGAGAACAGGTTCTTGTTGACCTCCTTCGGCGGCTTCATCTTCTTTTCGATGCCGTCGAGGCCGGCCATCAGGCACGCCGCGATCGCGAAGTACGGGTTCGCCGCGGAATCCGGGCTGCGGAGCTCGATGCGGGTCTCGTCGCCCTTCTGGGACGGGATCCGGATCAGCTGGCTGCGGTTCGACTGCGAGCTCCAGGCGATGCTGGACGGCGCGTCATAGCCCGGGATCAGGCGCTTGTAGGAATTGACGTTGGGGTTCGTCAGGATCAGGATGTCCTTGATGTGGGCGAGGATCCCGGCCATGAACTGGTAGGCGATCTTTGAGAGCCCGTTCGCGTCCCTGGTGTTGACGAACATGTTGTTGCCCTTCTTGTCCGCGAGCGACATGTTGATGTGCATGCCGCTGCCGTTGACGCCCGCGAGCGGCTTCGGCATGAAGGTCGCGTGCATGCCGTGCCTCTTGCCGATGATCTTCGCCGCCATGCGGAAGGTCATGATCTCGTCCGCGGCGGAAAGGGCGTCGATATACTTGAAATCGATCTCATGCTGGCCCGGGGCGATCTCGTGGTGGCTCGCCTCGATCTCGTAGCCCATGTCCTCAAGGTTCAGGATGATGTCCCGGCGCACCTCCTCGGCCATGTCGAGATGGTCCATGTCAAAATAGCCTGCCTGGTCGCGGATGCTGAGGACGGGCCTGCCGTTCTCGTCCGCCGGGAACAGGAAAAACTCGCATTCCGGCCCGACGTGGAGGCTGTAGCCCATCTTCTCCGCCTTCTCGACGGCGCGCTTCAGCACGTATCTCGGGTCCCCCTCGAAGGGCGTCCCGTCCGGGCGGAACACGTCGCAGATCATGCGCGCGACCTTGCCCTGCTGCGGCCGCCACGGCAGGATCTCAAAGGTATTGAGATCCGGGTAAAGGTACATGTCCGACTCCTCGACCCGGACGAAGCCCTCGATACTTGATCCGTCGAACATGCAGCTGTTGTCGAGCGCGCGGTCCAGCTGGCTCGCCGTGACCGCGATGTTCTTGAACATGCCGAAAAGATCCGTGAACTGGAGGCGGATGAACTCCACCTGTTCGTCTTCAACGATCCTTTTGATTTCTTCCTTTGTCATAAATCCCCCTGTCGCCCGCCGCTGCCGAAGGAACGCCCGGGCGGTGAAAATCAGCCAAGATAATCCTTAAGGAACGCGAGGAAGATGTCCATCTCCTCGTCCGTCCCCATTGAAATGCGGAGATAGTCGCTGATCAGCGGCTTCTTAAAGTACCGGACAAAGATGTCCGCCTCCTTCAGCGCCTTGAACAGCGCTTCCGCGTCCGTCCCCTCACGCTTCGCGAAAATAAAGTTCGACTTTGAATCCCCGAACGTAAAGCCCAGGGCGCGGAGCTCCTTCTTTACGCGCTCCCTGGTCGCCATGACCCTGGCCCTCGTCTCATCAAAGTACGCGCGGTCGCGGACTGCCGCCTCGGCGAGCAGGATGGACGGCGTGCCGAGCGTGTAGGAATTGTAGGAATTCTTCACGTTGTTCAGC
This sequence comes from uncultured Lachnospiraceae bacterium, assembly GCA_902766415.1. The sequence continues at coordinate 3,685 of CACXDR010000106.1, read as the reverse complement.
GCGCGGATCAGGCCCGGGTGGCCCATGGCGAAGCCGATGCGCACGCCCGCGAACGAGCGCGACTTCGAGAAGGTCTGCACCACCAGCAGGTTCTCATACTTTTCCGTGAGCGGAAGCGCGCTCACCCCGCCGAAGTCCACGTACGCCTCATCGACGATCACGACGGACTCCTGGTTGTTCCTCACGATCTCCTCGATCTTTTCCAGGGGAAGCATGATGCCGGTCGGGGCGTTCGGGTTTGCGATCACGATCCCGCCGTTCTTCTTCCTGTAGTCCTCCGTCCGGATCCCGAAGTTTTCGTCGAGCGCCTGTGTTTCGTACGGCACCCGGAAAAGCTCCGCCCACACGTCGTAGAACGAATAGGTGATGTTCGGGAACAGGACCGGGTCCGGCCCGTTAAAGAAGGTAAGGAACGCCATGCCGAGAACATCGTCCGACCCGACGCCCACGAAGACCCGGTCCGCGGGGATCCCGTAGTACTCCGCGATCGCGTTCACGAGCCGCGAAGCGTTCGGGTCCGGGTACTTCCGGAACGCCTCCGTGTCCATGCTCCTCAGGACCTCCATCACTGCCGGGGACGGAGGATAAGGATTCTCATTGGTGTTCAGCTTGATCACCTTCCGCTGCGGCTGCTCGCCCGGTGTGTAGGGCTCCACGTCGCGGAAGTTCTTTTCCCATGCTCTCATAGAGTCATTCTCCTCTTTGCCTGCCTGTCAGCCTTTTAAGCCGTACTCCGCGGCGACCTTCGCAAAGGCCGGGAGCGCGCGCCGGATCATGTCGTTCGACACGCAGTAGGCGATACGCACGTAGCCCTTTCCTGCAAAGCTGCTTCCCGGGACCACAAGGATATTGTACTTCTTGCAGACTCCGGAGAAGTCCTTGTCGTCGCCATTCGGAGCCTTGACCCACATGTAGAAGGCGCCCTGCGGCCTGACGCACTCGAAGCCGAGCTCCGTGAGGCCGTTATACAGAAGCTCCCTGTTCCGGTCGTACGCCGCGACGTCCGTCTTCTCGTCGATCACGCGGATCAGCGCCCGCTGGATGAGGGAGGGCGCGTTGACGGCGCCGCTCACGCGGTTCGCGATGGTCGCCGCGCTGGTGACGTTCTCCGCTTCCGGGACGCTGTCCGGGATCAGGAGCCAGCCGATGCGCTCGCCCGGCAGGGAAAGGGACTTGGAATAGGAGTAGACGACGACGGAATGCGGGATGATGGACGGGACCCACGGGACCACCGCGCCGTCGTAGGCAAGCTCGCGGTACGGCTCGTCGGAAATGGTCACGATCACCGTGCCGAATTCCTTTTCCTTCTCCTCGACGGCCGCCTGCAGCTTCCGGAGCGTCTCCTCCGAATAGATGACGCCGGTCGGATTGTTCGGGTTATTGATGATCACGGCCTTCGTGCGGGGCGTGACTGCCTTCCTGAACGCCTCGACGTCCGGCTGGAAATCCGCCGTGCCGGGCTCCACCACGATCAGCTTCCCGTCGTAGTTCCGAACGTAGTTCCCGTACTCCACGAAATACGGCGCGAAGGTCACGACCTCGTCGCCCGGGTTCAGGATGGTCTTAAGGAAGATGTTGATCGCGGAGGCCGCGCCGACCGTCATGATGAGGTTCCCCGCACCGTACGAGGTCCCGAACCGCCGGTTCAGGGAATCCGCGACTGCCTTCCTCACGTCCGGGTAGCCCGCGTTGCTCATATAGCCGTGGACAAAGACGGTGTCCTCCTCGTTCAGGATATCGATGATGGCCTTGTTGACGGCCGCCGGCGCCGGGACATTCGGGTTGCCCAGGCTGAAATCATAGACGTTCTCGCGTCCGTAGAGCGCAGCGAGGCGGTTTCCTTCCTCGAACATGGCGCGGATCGCGGAATTATTGTTGACCAGTGGCAGCATTTTCTCAGAAATCATCATCGTCGTATCCTCCATAAAAAGCTTTGGCCCGCAGGTCCGGGCGCTGTGCCCCGGGTGCCCCGCAGGATGTTCCGCGTCCTATCTTCTTCCGCCCGTAAACAGGATGACCGCCAGGGTCGCGGCAAAGTAGAACCAGGTCGCGGGATTTGAAAACCAGGTCGTAAAAAAAGCCAAACTTAAGTATACCGCGAATTCGGCATAAAGTACACTGATCACCGGATGATGGATCTCGTAAAGCGCACGTTCGAGCCGGAACGAGACCGCCCCCAGGAGCGCTGAAAAAACGACCACACCGGGCGTGCCGAAATCATACCACGCGTCGTAGAAAAGCGTCAGGGTCGTGAGCTCCGTTTTCGTGACGTAGAGCGGGCTTGACACGAGCTGCGGGAACGCGAACTTCAGGCCCGTGAGGCCCCATACCGGGTAAAGGCTCCTCAGCCCGTACGTATGCGCGGGCAGGTCCCGGATCAGGCAGTTCAGGTTGTCGTAATTATTCGCGATATAGATATAAGGCTGGCTTATGAAGATCGGGAACCGCGCCTTCATCTCGAAGATCCCGTTCAGGTAATCCACGCTGTGGCTCCGCGCGACCGAAAGGATCACGTAGAGGGGGACCAGGCAGAGGATCAGGACCGCGCCGCTCCATCCCGGGACGTGTCCCCGCTCCATGACCATGAAGGTGATGAACGCGAGCAGGGCGGCCAGGATCAGCTGGAAGCGCGAGACGCAGAGCACGGGGATCAGGAAGGAAAGGAACACGGACGCGAATACCGCCTTCTTTTCCGCGGGCCGCGGGCTCCGCGAGGTCTCATGCCATACGACGGCAAGCGCGGGCACCAGGCAGCAGGATACGGTAAAATAGTGGACCCCGCTTACATGGAAATAGGAGTAGGCGTGCGGCACGCCCTTAAGGAACAGGGGGACAAAGCCGAGGACCGCCGCCTCCGCGAGGAAAGCAGCCCACGAAAGGGCCGTGATGCCGGCGATGGAGATAAGGAGCCGGTCAGCGCGGATCGGGAACATACGCTCCGCGCGGCCGTTCTGGGGCACCCCGCCGCTCCCCGCCTTCAGCCATTCGAAGACCAGCCAGAAGACCGTATACGCAAGGAACAGGACCACCCAGGTCTCCGTCTCCCACGGAACCTGGAGGTTTGAAAGCTTCAGCGCGGAAACGCCCTGCCCGCCGACAAAGCTTAAAGAGAACAGGGCCCGAAGCCTTACGTTCAGCCCCGGTCCCCGCATGTCCTCCGCAAAAAGAACTGCCGCCGCGAACATGAGCGCGGCCCCCGAAGGAAGGAAGGCGCCGGCTCTTGAAAACAGGTACGCCGCGGCATAACAGAACAGATATACAGGCATGAAAACCTACCTCCGGTCACTCTTCCTCGCCGAATCCGGCTTCCGTGAGACGGACCACGGCGCTCAGCGCCGCCTCCTCATCCTCCCCGGTACAGCGGTAGGTGATCTCGTCCCCGCATTTCACGCAGGCGCCGAGAACGCTTAAGACGCTCTTCGCGTTTGCTTCCGTATTTCCCGACAGAAGCTCCACCTTGCATTTATACTTGATCGCCTCTTTGCAGAGGTTGCCAGCCGGCCGTAAATGAAGCCCGCTGGGATTAAGCACTGTAACCTTCTGACTGACCATGTCTGTGCCTCCGCCAAAGTATTTTGAAATGCGTTTTCTTCTTTACGTTTACGGAGCCGTGCTGCCCTGCTCTCCCTGCGGTCCCTCCGCAGGAGAAGCGGGCGCCGCTTCCTGTGCTGCCTCTTCCGGGGCG
>CACXDR010000105.1 GCA_902766415.1 uncultured Lachnospiraceae bacterium | reverse complement strand
CGATTCCATGGATACGCTGAAGAAAATGCGGGAAATGGACGCGACAGAGGAGAATATCGCGGCCTATCAGAAGGAATATGAATTCCTGCAGGATCTGTGCGCACACTACCTCGTGAGCCGCAGAAATCCCTGGACCGATGACGGAAAGACCCGCAGGAAGATGGTGGCGGACGTCTGGGAAGGCATGAGCAATGTGAACAGCACAAGTTTTGGACAGGCGAAGAAGTCTGTACAGCCGGGCCAGAAGCTGGGTGATCTCCAGATCCATTCCGGCTACCGTACGAAGCTCTCCCTGCAGGAGCTCGAACAGGGCGAGCGAGCGCGCAAGGTCCGCATTCGCGAGGTCAGGGCGGAAAAGAAGGAACTGAAGCGCCAGCAGGAAGCACAGAAAGCACAGGAGATAGCCGACGAAAACGTACAGAACCAGAACAGACCTTCCGTGAAAAAGCAGAATCATTAAATGATGGCCGCCTTCATGCGTGAAAACATGAAGGCGGCCGTTTTGTACCGTGTATCTTCAATTTTGTACCGTATACCTTCAATTTTGTGCCGTGTATCTTCAAGATGGCAGCATGATCATTTCCTGTGGACCTGGCCCCATCCGGGCAGCTTACGGAACCGGTCGGTGAGATCGAGGTCCTCGAGCCACTTCCGAGGTGATATATGAGGTGATATAGTCTTCTTCGGAATCTTTGGAAGCGTTGGCGTGCTGCCGCCAGATCCGGGGATGATGTTGGTGAACGGCTTTAAGAGGCCCGCGAGGAAGCTGTGGAACCTTGCGGTCAGCTGCTCCGTGATGCTGCTGCCGTGTACCTTGCCGCAGAACGGGCAGGCTCCGTCCATACCGGACGTGCCGTAGATGGACCGGTCCTTGTTCTGCGAGACGTCAGGGTGAATGATCTCCGGAGCGGGGACGTCCGTTTCTGCCGTGACGCCGTTTCCATCCGGATCCATGGTGATATCCGCCGCCCTGTCCGGCGCGCTGTCCGGGACGGAGGTCTCGTGGTCCGCAAGCAGCTTTTCGAGGAGCGCGGCCTGCTCTTCGTAGGACAGCGCAGGCGTCCCGGCGGCCGGATCTTCAGTGGCGGACAGACCTTCGCCTGCAGGGATGTTCGTGGCGGTTGGATCGTCGCTTCCCGGGACGTTCAGGACTGCAGCGGAGGCTTTCATGTCCTTCATGCCGGCCGCCCGGAGCGTGCCGTCCTTTGTCTGGACGATCCGGACAGAACCGTCCGCGGAGGTACCGGAAAGGCGCATGGACTTCGGAGGAGCATCGTCCGCGTAGGTGGTCACGGTGATCTCAGCAGGGTTCCCTGCGGCGGTGTCGATGACCGTATTGATGGTATTGCCGAAGATCGTAGAGGTGACGGAGGCATCGTCCGCGGCGCGGACCTTGATGCAGGTGTTGTCCCCGGCGATCTCTACGGTGTTGAGGCCGTAAGCAGAGTTTCCGGAAGCTGTCTGTCCGCTGGCGGAAGAGCCGTCCGCCCCGTCCGTGACGCCGAAGCCGGACACGGTGACTGTTCCCGCGTCTGTGGCCCAGTAGAGGCCTGACGGGTTCAGGTTAAGAGGGACGGAGCTGTCCGTCTCTGTATCCTCAACCGCGAGAACAGGTCCGAAGGGGACCACCGGGCCGCCGTTGGAAGTGACGGTTCCGTTTGTCGTATGGACAAGAAGATCTGAAGCGTCGAGCTTTGCGGGAAGCCGGTAGGCTGTTCCAGGGTTGATGGCGTTTGGATCATGCGGGTTGAAAAAGTACTTTTCGTCCGGGGGAGCGCCGGTCATTTCCTTGTAGGAAAGGTCGTCGTCTGTCGTAAGGGCAGTGCCGGAGTGCAATAGAAATTCATAGCCGCTTGAAATGTCCGTAGAGGTCTTCATTACGCCGGTACGGCTGGAAGCAATGACCTTGTAGTCAGGTCCCAAGCCTGCATAATATTTCCAACCGCTGTTTTCGGTTATTTCGAAACGTGCCAGAGTCTCAAAGTTGCTGTCGTCGACAAGAATCGTGTTTCCAATCAGACCGACAGCCAGGACGATATGTCCGGGCCATTCTATGGTCCCGTCTTCTTTCTCCATCGGAGGAAAAGTGAAAACGATCGGTACACTGATCTCATCGTTCTCAAGTGCGGTCCTGACCCGGTCAAGGATCAGGCGGGTATTCTGTGTGGTCGAAGCCTGTTCTTTCAGAATATCTGCACTGTACTGGGAGAAATGGACGATCTCGATATATTTTTCGATCTGGCAATCTTCCGAAGGAAGATGAACTATAGAAGCATTCTTGTTTACGACCTTGTCATTGTTGGGATCATTATCATGGTTGTCAGCCTCATCTGCCGTCGGGTTATTTACGTCACACAGGTTATGTGAGGGCACGAGCACATTTGTTTCAGGATCGGGATAATCGACGCATCCGATTTCCGGTATGTCGTTCAGGAGACCTGCAGCTGTCATGCAGATACCATAACAGTAGCCCCCTGTGCCATGATCATTTGCATATTGGATCAGCCTTGCGGGCGCGTTCTCGAAAAGAAGTTCTACTACATCTCCCTTTGGTGAGTGGTCGCTGTAATTTGTGAAGTTGAAGGAGTCTTTCTCATAGCTGTACCATCCCGGGAGGATCTTAGGCCTTTGTTCTTCATACGGCACGGGCGCGCCGGATGCCATCTTCCAGGTATTTTCAAGATCCCAGCCGAGGTCTGTATATGTAGAGGATCTGCCGGCATCGGCCTCGCTTATGTATTTCGGGATATACTGGGAGATCCCGAGGTCTACGCCGAGAGCTTCCTCCATCAGGCCGCTTGCGAGGCGGGCCGCATCGGCCGCGGCATGGAAGGTGTCCTGGCCTATGAGTTCGTCCGCGAACTCGTAGGCGTCCGCGTCAAGCTCTTCCAGGATGGCGCAGTTGTCCGCCATGGAGAGGTTTGACAGCGGGCTGTACACGGGGATCTGCGTGCCGTCAAAGCGGATGGACTTTGCGAGGACCGCGCAGCCTGTGACCCGGCCGTCTTCTCCGTCTCCGCAGATGCCGCCGCAGTAGCTTGTGGCGCCGGTGTCGAGCTGGGCCGCGTGGCAGCGGATGGT
>CACXDR010000104.1 GCA_902766415.1 uncultured Lachnospiraceae bacterium | reverse complement strand
ATTGCAAGTGATGTTTTTAACAAAAAAAGCAGAAAGAAGCTGCCGCATTAAGCTTTTTTCCTGCAGCCCCCTCCGGGGGAGCCCTGCAGGGACGGCCGGCTTAACGCGACAGTGTTTTCCTATTATATATATGCTTTAAATAAGCTTTTGCGGGCCCGTTCCGGGGGTGCCCCTCCGGGGATCCGGCCCGCGCGCGGTGCGGAGAGGTCAGTCCGGGGTCCTCTCCTCGGCGCCGCCCTCCGGCTTCACGAGGTTCCCGGAATGGTTCTTCTTAATGCTCTTCACCTTTCCGGAGGGATTCGGCTCGCCGGAGTACTCATCATCCTCTTCCTCCCCGTAATCCTCTTCCTCAGTCTCCTCGATGACCGGGCTGTCAAGACCTGCGCCCGGGCCGACGACATCCCCTTCCGCCGCCGTCTCCTCCGCGGCTCCGGCCTGGTCCCCGCCGTCTGCTTCCTTCCCGGCCTCACCGGCTTCCGCCCCGGTCTCTTCCGCCTTGTCAGCGTCTTCCGTCTGCTCCGCGGCTTTGGTCTCCGCGGCCTCGGTCTCCGCAGCCTTGGTCTCCGCGGCGGTCTGCGCCTCTGCCGTCACCTCCGCAGTGGTCTGGGCCGCAGTGGTCTCCGCGGCCTTGTCCTTGTCCCCGCCGCAGCCGTTCATCAGGATCATGGCGGCAGCCGCAGCAGCCAGCACCGCCGTGTATAACTTTCTGTTCTTCATGAATGTGTTTCCTCCGGTTCTCCCGTTCATCGTTTTTCAGTCTCTGGCCCCGGGATGCCGCTCACCCCGGGGCCAGGAACTCTTTATTCGTAATAGGTCGTCTCGAAATCCGGCTCGTCCGGACTGTCGAACTGCGCGTCGCTGTCAACGGACTCGTCGTCCATCTTGATGATGGCGCCTGACGAGTTGGTCGTGTACTTGACCCCGCCCTTGTCCTTCAGCTTGGCGTTCTTCCTGACCTTGCCCTTGGAATCCACAAGGTAGCTCTTTCCGCCTTCGCCGCCGGCCTTCGTCGGGATGGTCACGGCCCTGTAGCGGTCCTCGGAGTCCGCCGTCTGCACGCGGCCGAGATAGTAGAGATATCCGTCGTGGACGCCGGTGTAGCCTGCGCCGCTGGTCTGGAAATAATACTGGACCGTCTCGCCGTTGCTCTCCACGACCTTCTGCTTGCCGGTCTGCGCGGAGCAGGTGTTCCTGTCGCCGAAGAAGTACGCCGTGTAGCTGTCGGAGCCGTCGGAGTCGTAGACCATCTTGAGTCCCGTCTCGGGCGTCCCGTTCATGTTGAACAGGTACTTCTTGCCCTTGATGGTCTTCAGGTCCTTCTTGATGTAGGTCTCGTTCTCCGAAGCGTACGGCTTCCCGCCGCTGCCGAAGTAGAACCACATCACGTCGTAGTCGTACTCGCCGTTGAACGTCTCAGGGCCTCCCGCGATGGAGTACCAGCCCGTGCGGAGCGTGCCGTCGCGGTTATAGAAGCGGTAGTCCGTGATCGGCTCGTCCGAGTCGTCCTCGGTGCCCTCGACGTTGACCCAGCCGAACTGCGCCGCGCCGTTCTCGTCGAAGCAGTACCTCTTGCCGTCCACCGTGCGCTCGCCGATCCCGCCGCCGTCCGTCGGGACGAACTTCTTTCCGCGGACGTTGAAGAAATAATAGTGGTGGCCGTCGTCGTCGCGGTCCCCCGTCTCGACCGGCGTGGAAGCGGTGGTCTCCGTAAAGTCCTCCGGGTCCTCAAGATACTGCCAGCCCGTCACCATGACACCGTCCTCGCCGGTGTAATACATGTTGTCCAGGATCCAGCCAAACTCCATCTTACCATACTCGTCAAGATGGTACCACTTGCCGGAGGTCTCCTGCCACTCATTCTCTCTCCGCTTCCCGTTGTCCTGGAAATAGTACCAGAAGGTATCGGAGGCGGACTCGCCGCGCTCGGAGTCCGGCGGGACGAGCTGCTTCCACACGCTCTTCAGCGGCACGCCGTCCTTGTCGACGTAGTACCAGCGTCCGTCGTACGAGACCCAGGTATCCGTGGCCATCATGCCGTCCGTGCCGAGATAGCGGTCCTGGCCGTCAGCGCCGTTCTTCCAGATATCCGTCACGTACTGGCCTGCGGCCGTATACCAGCGCCAGCCGCCGTTCTCGGACCGCCAGCCGGCATCGTCCGCCCAGGCAGTAAGGGTAAGCGCCGCGGACGCAAGAAGGACCGCGAACGGGACTGCGAAGCTGTTCTTCTTCATATGGTTACCTCTCTTCGAAGGGTACAGTTGCTTTATTATGTAAATCAAATCCATTTTATCACACTCAGCCGTATACGCAAGGCAGAATCCCTTACGTTTTTCCCGGGAACTTTACAATCTTCTTTACCCTCCGCCCCGCTTTTGCTACAATACATGGAAAATCGGAAAGGATGGACCTGATATGTGGACCGCAGACCGCTGGAAGGAATATGAAGTGATCGACTGCTCGGAGGGGGAAAAGCTGGAGCGCTGGGGAAAGTGGCTCCTGGTCCGTCCCGACCCGCAGGTGATCTGGAGCACCGAAAAAAAGGACGCGGGCTGGAGGAAGCCGCACGGGCATTATTTCCGCAGCACGAAGGGCGGCGGCGAATGGGAGTTTTCCGGCCTTCCGAAGCAGTGGGACCTCACATATGAGCTTTCCATCGGGAAAGTGCTGACGTTCCGCCTGAAGCCCTTCAGCTTCAAGCATACCGGCCTCTTCCCGGAGCAGGCGGTCAACTGGGACTGGTTCTCGGAGATCATCGCGGACAGGGTGAAGGCGGGCCGCGAGGTCCGCGTCCTGAACCTCTTCGCCTACACGGGCGGGGCAACGCTTGCCGCGGCTGCCGCGGGCGCGCACGTGACGCACGTCGACGCGAGCAAGGGCATGGTCGGCTGGGCGAAGGAGAACGCCGAGGCGAGCGGCCTTAAGGACGCCCCGGTCCGCTGGCTCGTGGATGACTGCGTGAAGTTCGCGCAGCGCGAGATCCGCCGCGGGAACCGTTACGACGCGGTCATTATGGACCCGCCCTCCTACGGGCGCGGCCCGAAGGGCGAGATCTGGAAGATCGAGGAGTCCGTCTGGCCTCTCATCGGGCTTCTCTCGGAGCTTCTGTCGGACGATCCGCTTTTCTTCCTTATTAATTCCTACACCACAGGGCTCCAGGCGAGCGTCCTCACCTACATGCTCGGGTCGCTGATCGTCCCGAAGGCCGGCGGGCGCGCGTTCTCGGACGAGGTCGGGCTCCCTGTGACCCGGAGCGGCCTGGTCCTCCCCTGCGGCGCAAGCGGGCGCTGGGTCTCTTCACGATAAGTTACCATAATATTGTGTTTTCTGTGGATTTTCATCCGGTTTCGGGCTATAATGATTCCGGACGCGGAAGTGTCCGGCGGGATCCCTTAAGGTCCCGTCCGTGATCTTTTTTTAAAAGGGGGAACATCAATGAAAAGTTTTATGGAAGAATTCAAGGCCTTTGCCCTTAAGGGCAACGTTCTCGACATGGCAGTCGGCGTCATCATCGGTGCTGCATTCAAAGCCATCGTGGATTCCCTGGTGGCAGATATCATCAGCCCCATCCTCGGCTGCCTCGGCGGCGTGAATTTCACGGATATGGCACTGGTGCTGTTTGACGGCAAGGTCTCCATCGGCTGGGGCAACTTCGTCATGGCCATCATCAACTTCATCATCATGGCCTTCGTCCTGTTCAACATTGTCCGCACCGCGAACAAGGTCTCCGAAATGAGCAAGAAGCCGGAAGAGCCGGAGCCCGAGGCAGAGCCGGAGCCGAGCAAGGAAGAGGTCCTGCTCACCGAGATCCGCGACCTTCTCGCGAAGAAGTAAAGCTTCACACGATGGGATCTTCTCCCACCGGAAAAGATATGCCGAAAAGCCGGAACGGGCGCTGCACACGCAGCGCCCGTTCTCATGTTTCGGAGATCTTTAAAATGCTTGTGAACCCGCGGAACAGCACGGGCGTCCTGCGGAGCCCCTCCTCGTAGGCCTCCGCGTCGACAAGGTAGATGCGTCCCCAGGAGGCGACGCGGAAAAACCTGCGTCCCGCCCGCGTGATCAGCCCGATCACGGTAATATAATGGTCCGCCGCCGTGTCGAGCTTCGTGAGGTCGCCCTCCGAAAGAAGCGGGATCCCCTTTGTCCCGTCCGGACTCCTGAAGCCCGGCCCCACGGACATGATCACCGGGATATCCTTGAGGAGCATGGCGTTCACCTCCTGCACGAGCGTCTCCATGGGAACGCCCCAGCGCGCCCTGAGCGGCCAGCCGCGTTTTTTCGCGCGGCGGTTGAACGCGCGCGCCATGGACCAGCCGTTTAAGCCCAGCTTCCGGTATGCCCTCGCCATCCGGTCGTCGATCTTATGGACGAACGCCTCGTAGGAGCGCCCCCGGTGCACGCCTGTCTGGCCCTCCGCGCGCTCGCGCCAGGACCGCTCTGTAAGATATATGATCAGGTCGCAGAGGCCGATCAGCCCGCAGCCGTACTGCGCGATCCTCCTGCTCTCCGCCCGGAACGCCTCCTGGCTCCCCGCAAAATATTTGTGTCTGAGCTCTGCCATCTTCTAAGCCCGTCTCCTTAACTAAGCTCCCTGTCCGCCGCCGGATCCGTCCATGCCGGTCCGTCGTCATTCCGGTGCCGCGCTTCCTTCCGGTGCCGCACTGCCTTCCGGCGCCGCGCTTCCTTCCGGCGCCTCGCTTCCTTCCGGCGCAGAGCGCTCCCTGATCCGCGCCTCCGCCATATAGTACGCCGCCACATGCACGGCCTGCACGAACGCGCCCTCCCTGATCATCCGCCGGAGCTCCTCCGGTGAAAGCCGGACCGGGTCCATGCATTCCGTCTCGTCAAGATGCTGCGTGTCCGTCTTCCTGCAGCCCTCCGCGAGGAAAATGTACGCGTAGTTTCCCGCGATCGTGGCGTTCGGGGCGATCCTTCCCAGAAAGGTCCACCGCTCCGCGGAAGCCCCGGTCTCCTCGAGAAGCTCGCGGCGCGCCGCCTCCTCCGGGTCCTCGCCGTCCTCCATGGCGCCCGCGGGGAACTCCGTCGTCACATCCCCGATCCCCGGCCGGAACTGTCTCACTAAGATATAGTTCCCGTCCGCGCCGATCGCGACCGTCACGATAAAGCTCCTGCTCCGGTACACATAGTAGGGGGCGATCTCGCGCCCGTTCGGGAGGAGCCACCGCCCCGCCCTTAAGTGGACCCACTGGTCGCGCTTTACGACCGTATCAGAAATAAACTTCCATTTCAGGTGTTCATCCATGACCTGTATCTTTTCGATCCGCCCGGGTCCTTCCCGTTCCCCGCTCCGGTCCCGGCGGCACGCGTTCCTTCCGGTCTTCCGGCCCGGATCCCGCAGTCCGGCCTCAGTCCCTTCCGCCGAGCTTCAGGATCCCCGCGCGGAGCGCCTGCCCCGCGGAAAGCATCCGGTTCAGCATTCTCGTCAGAAGCCAGCATAACAGGAGCATCGGCCCCGTGTCCAGTACGCTCCGGTAAAAGAGCCCGATCAGGCAGTACACGTAGGTACAGACCGAAAACCAGACAAAGAACCAGGTGACGAGCCGGACGAAGGGCAGCCGGAACGTGAAGAAAAAGAGGAGGAGCACAAGCCCCGTCCCGAGGACGATGCCGAAGAAGACCGGGATCACCGTCCCGCGGCCCATCGCCGCGAAGAACTCCTTCGCCGGCGTCTCGAACTGCGAGATCCGCTCTCCTACCGCCGCGCCGTCGACCGCCCCCTGCGCGCTGTCCGCCGCGCGGGACATGAAACCGGAAAGCTTCGGCATGACCCACACGGACAGAAGCATCATATAACCGCTGTGCAGGATCCCGCCGAACCGGGAGCTGTCCTCGAACTTCACAAGCGACAGCGCCGCCTTCACAAGAAGCGACAGCACATAGGAAAGGAACAGCGCCTGGACGATCCTCAGGTCCTCAAGCTCGTAGATATTATTCTGGTACTTGTACACGTCGCTCGAAAAAATGAGACGCATGACCGCCATGAACGAGCGGATCTTCCCGGTGAAGACCGTGACCGCCCAGAGGGCGATGCACACGGCCGCCAGGATGAGCCGCTTTTTGTCGTCGACCGCGACGCTGACCAGGGCCTTCGCGCTCTTTTTCTTCCGGTGGGAGCCAAGCTCGGACTCCTCCGAGAAACAGTATATCACGGCTGCGCCCGTCATGGATGCCGCAAGTCCGAGGCCGCACTGCAGCCTGCCGGAAAGGCACGCGAAATGCCCCACCGCGAACACCAGGGACGGAAGCGCCGCCGCGCCGATCACCGGAAGGAAGTTCCGGATCCCGAGAAACACCGCGAGAAGCACGAACGGACATGCAAGAAGGCATGCGCAGACCGTGTACCAGGCGGCGGTATCGTTCCACGAAAAGCCCGCGGAAAAGATCCCCATAAGGAGCGTCAGGAACGACTTTATAAGCTGCGCCGTGTACTTTCCCGTCATAAGCCAGGCCGTCGTGAAATGGTTGTCCAGCAGCGGGTAGCCGTACAGGCAGCTGTACAGGAAGAACGCGGACAGAAGGAGCGCGGTCCCCGCGGTGCTGATCCTCCGGTCCTCGCCGGAAAGCGCGGAAAGCGCCGTCCACCCCGAAACGATGACGCCGTTTAAAAGGAGGACGATGCAGAAGATCAGCACCAGCGCCGTCAGCTCCGCGTCCGTCGTGTAGGTGCGTTCGCCGATCTCCGCGGGGATCCTGAGCAGACCGCCCGCAGCATAGCCGGCAAGGAAAATGAGCCGCAGGAAAAGAAGCACCCCCGCGGCCCTCAGTAAAACACGTTTCATAAAGATCATGCGCCTTTCCGCACATCCGCCTTGCTGACGGACATCCGCTTCTTTATCCATCCTATTATAACCTTGCGGTCAAGGGGGTAAGCAAGTGCCCGGTCATATGCATTGTTTTTCAGTACAGGCGCAGAGCTTACGCCAGTGCCTTTCCGTACTCTCTGCACTCATCCTCGGAGCCCTCCGGGGCGCTGTTGACCATAAGGCCCTCTCCGACGACCTGTGCGCCTGCGTTCTTCGCGTCCTCGACCCAGTCGCGGAGCCACTTGCCGTCGCCCCATCCGTAGGAGCCGAACAGTCCGACCTTCTTTCCGGAAAGCGCGCCCTTCACGTCGTCCCACATCGGCTGGAACTCGGTCTCCTCAAGAACCTCGTCACCCATGGCCGGGCAGCCGAACGCGAACGCGTCGAACTCCGCAACCCTGCCCGCGCTGAACTCACTGCAGTAGATGACCTCGGTCTCCGCGCCTGCCGCCTGCGCGCCCTCGGCGACCAGGTTTGCCATAGCCTCGGTATTGCCAGTCTGGCTCCAGAAAACAACCGCTACTTTACTCATTCGTTCTTACCTCTTTCATTATTAATGTAGTATTGTTTGCCATCCCTCTCCAGGGATGATCCTCACAGTCCCCGTACGGACTGCTGCGGCCGGTTTTATTTCCGCGGGAACACGCACGCGCGCGGCGCGCAAGTCCCGCGGGCGGGACATTACCCCTCCCTCAGGCGGCGACGACCAGCTTCACGAGCGGCGTTCCCGCCCGGAAAAGCCTCGTATAGACCTGGGTGCATTTCCTGTAGACGGCGCAGCTCTTTTTCGCGCCTTCCGGATCTCCGTAGGTCTTCCAGAGCGTCTGCGCGGTGCAGCCCCGGCCGCCGTTCTCGATGAAGCCCTCGACGTCGTAAAGCGGATATCCGAGAAGGAGCCCGATCTCATGCGGGAAATCCTTTTCCAGACAGATCCGCCCGGAAAACTCCTCAAGAAGCGCCTGTGTCCCGCGCCCGGGATGATACCCGCGCCCTGTCAGGAACGCGCGGTTTTCCGGTACGGATATCAGCTCCGCAAGCCGCTTCTTCCTGTAGACCAGGAGCAGCAGGCTGTCCGTCCGCATGCAGCGCTTCAGCACGAAAAGGCCCAGCCCCCTGGATTCAAGCATCCCCGTGATAAAAGGAAGCTTTGTAAGGACCCGCCCAAGGGCCTCCGCCTTCGCGCCGCGGGGATCGAACCGGAACATGTTCGCCGGCTTCACGCCCGCGAACGTGGGCGCGCACTGTTCGACCAGCACCTCCTCAAACGTCCGTTCCATGGCTCACGCACCCGCCTTGCCGCAGTAGGTCTCCATGACCTCAAGGAGCGCGCTCATGCTGGAGGAGTGAACGCACGCGACGCTCGCGTTGCAGCGCTTCGCCTCCGCCATGGCGATAT
>CACXDR010000103.1 GCA_902766415.1 uncultured Lachnospiraceae bacterium | reverse complement strand
TGAGGAGCGGCGGCTGGACCCGTGGACCCATAACAAGGCGATACAGAAGGCTGTGGAAAGCCTCCGGATCACTCCGGAGCAGAAGGCATACCTCAGGACCCTGCGCGTTAAGAAGCGCTGAGCCGCGCCGCCCGCGCGGGGCAGGAAGCAGCGGAAGCGGAATATCGTCCCGCACAGGAATAAGAAAGGAAGCAGTATGATCAGGAACATCGTATTTGACATCGGCGGCGTCCTCGCGGACTTCAACGTGAAGGAATTTCTCGGGGCAAAGGGCTTCGACGGCACCATGATCCGGCGCATCCTGAAAGCGTCCGTCATGACCCCTTACTGGGGGAGGTTCGAGCGGGGCGAGCTTACCGAGGAGGAGACGCTCAGGGGCTTCGCAAGCGTGGACCCGGAGATCGAGGACGCGCTTTTCAAGGCGTTCTCAAGCGTGGAAGGTATGCTCACCATCCGCGCGTATGCCATCCCTCTCGTGAAGGCGCTGAAGGAGGCGGGCTACGGCGTGTACTACCTCTCCAACTATTCGAAAAAGGCCTACGACGAGTGCGCGGAGTCCCTTGCGTTCATGCCTTATATGGACGGCGGCGTGGTCTCCTTCCGGGTAGGCCGGACCAAGCCCGACCCGGAAATGTACCTGAGCTTCCTCAAAACGTACGGTCTCCGGGCGGAGGAGTGCGTTTTTATTGACGACACGGCGGAAAATGTCGACGCGGCCCGGAAGCTTGGCTTCAGCGGGATCGTGTATACAGACAGCGAAGCGTTGGTCCGGGAGCTTAAGGAGAACGGCGTCACGTTTAAGGAGGAGTAAGCGATGGAATTAAGGGAGATCATGCTTAAAAGACGGAGCGTCCGCAGGTATACGGGGGATGACATCCCCGCGGAAACCCTGGACAGGATCCTCGAGGCGGGGCTCCTGGCACCGACCAGCCGGAACCTGAAGCCCTGCGAATTCTACGTGGTCCGGGATCCGGAGACCCTGAAAAAGCTGTCCGTGGCAAAGAGCTCCGGCGCCTCCATGGTTGCCGGCTGCAGCGCCGCGGTCGCGGTGTTCGGCGACAGCGGCAGGGCGGATACCTGGGTCGAGGACTGCTCGATCGCGATGACGTACATGATGCTGAAGGCGGTGGAGGAGGGGATCGGCTGCTGCTGGGTGCAGCTGCATCTCCGCACCGACGCATCCGGGAAGGACGCGGAGGAGAACGCGCGGGAGATCCTTTCTGTCCCCGGGAATATGCGGACGGTCGGCCTGCTTGCGCTTGGAGTCCCGGCAGAGGAGCTGAGACCCCTTACGCCGGAGGACGCCGACTGGACGAAGGTCCGCCGGTAAATGCTCTTTACCCCGGCGGAAAAGCTCTTCGCCCCTGTGGGCAAACACTCCACGCTCCGCGGAATTTATACCATCAGTTGAATGACAATCCGGTCATTCAGTGTTATATTATTTTCTGCAAGAAAAAAAGGACCCACGGTCCGGAAAGGAAAGCGCACGAAGCGCGGCATGAACCATGTTTAAGATGTATTCACGCAAGTTCAAAAATTCATACTGCCCAAGTGATGCTAAGAGGGAAGCTCTGTCATTCGGCTCGAACCGGGGACAGCTTGATTTCCCGTGCCTTCCAGAAACCGGACAAGGCGGGTCTGTGCATCCGGCCGCGCGTGGCGCGCGTACCGGAAAAGCATACTGACCTCAGGTAAACGACCGAAATGCCGCCTGTCCGCCGGACAAGGCGGCATTTTTCTTTCTATTGACAGCACAGCAGAAAAAACGCAGCAGAAAAAGGAGGAATAAAACCATGGAGTTTCCCTTCATTGACACTGCCGCGACCGGTCGCAACATCGACAGGCTGAGGCAGCAGGCAGGGCTGTCCGTAAGGGACATGCAGAAGGTATTCGGCTTCGCGACCCCTCAGGCGATCTACAAGTGGATCCACGGGACCGCGCTGCCCACGATCGACAACCTGGTGATCCTGGCAGTCATGCTGGACGTCACCATGGACGAGATCATCGTCGTACGTGTCCGCAAGGACATGTGCGCCTGAGACCGATCATCTTCAGGGACGCTGACAGCAGCACTTCATCCGACATAGTAAAAATGTGAAAAAAACGCGTCCTGAAAACTGTGACCCTGACAGCAGATCATTCTTTTCTGGCAGGACAGATGCGGCAGTATCTGAAGGCGGTTCGAATCCGCAGGACAAAAGGGTCATGAACAAAAGACAGGTAGAAAGGAGGAAAGACTATGAATTTCGCCGAGGCGGCAGCGAAGAATGCCGCATTTACAAGAACTGAAAACGGAGCTGTGGCGCTGAACACCACGGGCGACGCGCGGCTCGATTTCTTCAGCACGGCCGGCGCCCTTCGCGGGGCGGAGGAAGCGCGGATCCTGCGTCTTTTCTCTGAGGCATGGAAGGCGGACCCGCTGTTCGCGGCGAAGACCGTGTTCTACGCGCGTGATGTGCGCGGCGGTCTGGGAGAGCGCCGGACCTTCCGCGCGATCCTTAAGTACATGGCGGAGCGCCATCCCGAAGCGCTGCGCCTGAATCTGGACCTCATCGGCGTGTACGGGCGCTACGATGACCTGTACTGCCTCATCGGCACGCCCATGGAGCATGAAATGTGGGCTGCCATGAAGCGGCAGTTCGAGGAGGACCGCAGAAACCTCGCGGAGGGGAATGCCGTCTCCCTTCTGGCAAAGTGGATCAAGACTGCTGATGCTTCCTCGGAAGCTACCCGGAGGCTCGGCATCCTGACGGCGCGGAGGCTCGGCTACTCTGTATACGAGTTCAAGCGCCTGGTGCGGGCCATGCGGAAGCAGATCGGGGTGGTGGAGGCACTCATGTCTGCGGGACAGTGGGACAGGATCCGGTACTCCGCCGTCCCGTCGCGGGCCATGATGATCTACCGGAACGCCTTCCTCAGGCATGACGCGGAACGCTACAGCGACTTTGTCCGGAGGGCAGCGGCCGGGGAGGAGACCATCCACTCCGGGACCCTGTACCCGTACGACATCGTGGAAAAGGTCATGAACATGGACTTCCGGCCGGCATTCACAGAGGACGATGCTCTTGAAGCCCAGTGGCGCCAGCTCCCCGACTACGTGGAGCCCGGGACCGGAGCCATTGTGATCGCGGACACCTCCGGCTCCATGCGCGGACGGCCCCTGGCCACCGCCCTGGGACTGGCCGTGTACTTCGCGGAGAGGAACATCGGCCCGTACCATGACCTGTTCATGTCATTCTCCGGGACCTCCCGCGTCCACAGGCTGACGGGGGAGACCCTCGCGCAGAAGCTTGCCGGCATCAACATGGACGACTGGGGGAACAACACGAACCTCCATGCCGCCTTCCGGAACGTGCTGGAGATCGCGGTCAGGAACCATGTGTCCCCCGAAGAGCTGCCGAAGTCGATCATTGTCATCTCCGACATGGAGATCGACTGGTGCGGCGACGAGGACTGGACCTTCTACGGCCGGATGGCCCGGGAATTCCGTTCCTGCGGCTACCGGATCCCGAACGTCATCTTCTGGAACGTGGCCTCCCGCCATGACGTCTTCCACGCGGACGGAAGCCGCGCAGGCGTGCAGCTCGCGGGCGGCCAGTCCGCCGCAGTGTTCCGCCAGGTCATGCAGTGCGCCGGCATGACCCCCGTGGAAGCCATGGAACGGATCATCAACTCCGAAAGGTACGATGCGGTCCGGGTGGCGTGAAGAAAGGCAGCCGGAGCTAAGAAAGCCTCAACCGTTTTATGGTTGGGGCTTTCTGCTTTGTGTGGACACCGGGAGCCTGTCCGAGTGCTTTCGGATGACGGAAAAAGAGCCTGACCTCTATGAAATGTTCCCCGTAACCGGACAAACAGTAAAAGAGGGTGCACATTATTGGACCTGCCCTGAAGAGGATTTCGTATTATAATCCTTATGTATAATAGTATCGACAGCCGGCAGGCACGGATCCGGGAGATCAGAATGAGTACGTTAGATTATTACAATGACAACGCGCGGCAGTTTGTCTCACAGACGCAGTCTGTAAATATGGCATCGATCCAGGACAGATTCCTCGGCCGGATGAGGGCCGGTGGTCACATCCTGGACTTTGGCTGCGGGTCCGGACGTGACGCGAAATACTTCCTTTCCGAAGGCTTTACGGTAACGGCGGCCGACGGCTCGGAGGAGATCTGCAGGGAGGCGTCTCAGTATACCGGGCTCCAGGTCCGGAGACTGCTTTTTACAGAGCTTGACGAGACCGGGATCTACGACGGCATCTGGGCATGCGCCTCGATCCTGCACGCGCCGTCATCGGAGCTGCCGGAGATATTCCGCAGGATGGAACGCGCCCTGAAGCATGGGGGGATCCTGTATGTGTCCTTTAAGTACGGGACCTTTGAAGGAGAACGGAACGGCAGGTACTTCACGGACATGACAGAGGAAAGCTTCGGGGCACTGCTCCGCGCATTCCCGGGACTGGAGGTCGAAGAGCAGTGGATCACCGGCGACGCGCGCCCGGGCAGGGAGAATGAAAAGTGGCTGAATGCCCTTCTCAGGAAGACCTGAGGAAGGAACATATATTCGGCCCGGCGGAGAAGATTTCAGGGCATTCCTTTCCGTAGAATGATCGTAGAACGATATCCGGAGAGGAGGAACATGTCCATGAAACAGATCAGTTTTCGCAGAATGAGTTCGAGTCCCTGCGGCATTTGTCATAATGCCATTCATAAAGGTTACCTTAGCGCGGCAGCGGTAAAAGAGCATTCATGTGTGGAGAAGGCATGCCCCTATCTCCAGAAGCTGGAGCATTCTTACTGGCTGCAGTGTGAACGAAAAAGACTTGAGAAGAAAGCAAGAAAGTATCTGGCAGGCCGGAATCCGGCATGGACGAAGGATGACTGCTACAGGGAAGTAAAAACAATGACGCTTGACGGACTCCGGGTATTTGTCCTGGAGTGCCGTTCGCAGACAGCGGTACCGGAGGGAATAACAGCATGAAGAAAAACGGCGGAGCTTTTGATTATAACGGCGACGGGAAAGAGAATTTTGAGGACCATTATCTGCTCCATGAATTTCTGATGGAGGAGGAAAAAACGGAGAGAACCTCCGGAAGAATACCGCGGCGGAAGACGGATAAGGATGAATTGTCAAAAGAAACCGAGCTGTTCAATATGCTCGTAGGCGGCCTGGCGATTTTAGGGGTTGTCCTCAAGCTGGTTCTGGAAAATGCCTGAGACCGGGCACCGGAAGAATTTACAGATATAAAAGTAATTGTTTGAACCGCAAGGAGCGAAGCGGATCGCGAATGTCCGCTATTACTCTGACAGAGGGGAATTCCAGACATGAAAAAAAGGATCTCGTACGAACTGACCGCATCAGCCGCCGGATGGCCGGGAAATCCCAAAATAACCGTTTCACCTTTTACGTCGATCAGTAAAGGCGACAGGTGCAACCAGTATATGATCACGCTGTTCAATCATTTCGGTTCCCATATGGACGGGGCCAGGCACTATAATGATTCCGGGAAGAGGCTGACCGAGGAACCGTTTGACCGGTTTTTCTTCGAGCGTCCGCTCCTGATCGACGTGCATAAAGAGGCGGGGGAGGCGATCACGAAAGAGGATCTGGAACCATATACGGATCAGATCCGGAAATCGGATCTTCTTATGCTGCGCACGGGATTCGCCAAGAAGAGAGCGGAGGATCCGGAATGCTATTCCAGAAGGGGACCGTATGTGAGCTGCTCTGCGGCGGAGTTTCTGATGGATCATTTCAGGGAGGATCTCAAGGCCATCGCGCTGGATTTCATTTCCCTTGCGTCGCCGCAGATGCCGGAGGAGGGCGGGAAAGCGCATCAGATCATGCTGGGCGTCTTTCATCAGAACCAGGCCGTGCCCATCATCGAGGATGTCAGCTTTGAGGGGCTGGAGGCAGACCGGATCGTTTCCGCGGCTGCGGTCCCGCTGTTTATGGAGGAGGCAGACAGCGCGCCGGTCACGATGTGGGTGGAACTTGCGTAAACAGGCCGGGACCGTCCGCTGTCTGTTCAGCGGGGCGGTCCGGCAGAAGATCACATCAGGGGTGATGCCTGCGGCCGGTTATGTTGTTTAATACTGGAGTATAGTGTTTGAAAAAGGAACAGACCGAATGCTGCGGAGAGGGACGAACGTCATGACAATATCAGAGCTTCTTGAAAAAATGATCGCGTATTCCAACGGCAATATCCACGATATCGACCACCTGATCCGGGTCTGGACCTACGCGAAAACGATCGGGGAGCTGGAAGGGCTTGACCGTGACACACAGTTCATTCTTGAGGCGGCGGCCATCACCCACGACATCGCCTGTCCGCTCTGCCGTGAAAAGTACGGCAGCACGATGGGCAGATACCAGGAGGAAGAGGGCGTCCCTCTGGTCCGGGAATTTCTTTCCGGCAGCGGCATGCGCGAGGACGAGATCGAACGGGTCGCGTACCTTGTCGGGCATCACCATACCCTCCGCGGGATCGACGGCATCGACTACCAGATCCTGATCGAGGCGGACTATATAGCAAACGCGTCCGAGAACGGGTACGGCAGGGAAAATGTGGCCGGCTTCATGGACAAGGTCGCGAAAACAGACAGCGGCAGACGGCTGATGGAATATGTGCTGCTGAGATAAGGATCCCAGGGAACAGGGAGCCTGAAGGAACGAAGAAGAGCCTTTACAGGCTCTTTTTTGTTGGGAAAAGTCCTGCGGTCATCCTGATCCGAACCGGCCGGATCCGGATCGGGATGAGCGGTTTTTAGAAGAGACCACAGAAACACAATCAAACGTTCGATGCGGCGGGGTGGGGTTTAGCCCATTATTTGTGGTTTAATAGGAACAGAAGAAGAGGGAAGGTTTAAGAAAATAACAAAAATATTTTCAAAACGCAAATGAATTTTATGTGATTCATTAGAAACCATATATAATAGCCATGTTGAAAATTTGTAAAAATCCACAAATTGGACCGCGCAGGTCCAAAAAGGTGTTCATTTCCATATTATGATACAGGAGAGTAGAAAGCGGAGGATGATCATGGGGAGTGTTCGCGGCAGGCGTTTCGGAACGGATAATTCATTTGTCCATTTCGCGGATCAGATGATTGCAGAAAAGCACCTTAAGCGGAAGGATATCGCGCAGAGAGCCGGCATTGACCAGGACTATACCTACAAGCTGCTCAGGGGCGTGAAAAAAACAGCGGAGCGGGATTATATCCTGGCGCTGGGCATTGCCATGGAGATGAATCTTGAAGAGCTGCAGTACGCGCTGAAGCTGAACGAATTTATCCAGCTTGACGACGACCGTCCGCGCGACAAGGTGATCCTCACGGGCGTCCTGGAGGGGCAGGATGTCATGGGGATCAACGAGGTCCTCATGAAGAAGGAGTTTGCGCCGCTGAAGTGCAGCCCGGACCACAGTGCGGGAGGACAGGGCACAGACTAGATGTAAAGATGTATAAAAGATCAAAGGGACGGCGGAAGCCGTCCCTTTCGTCATGGCGAAAAGCGAGCGCCGGGATGGACGCCGCCGCATCCGCTGCCGGGGAGCCTGCGATGACGGAATTGTCCTTATATTGTCTGATTCCGGCGATTCCACAGGTCCCGGGGTGATGTTAAAATATATTCCAGAAGTGCTGTGTCCCTGGCGAACGCGGCCCCGGAGCATCCCGGGCTGCAGGAGCATCGTCCTTAGTGAAAGGAGGAAGACAGGCTCGGAACGGCCTGCCGGAGAAGAGATTATGAAACCGTTTATGGATCGTGAATTCGTACTTGAAAATGAGACCGCGCGGCAGCTGTATCATGAGTACGCGGAGAATCTCCCGCTCATCGACTACCACTGCCACATCCCGCCGCAGGAGATCTGCGAGAACCGCAGGTTCAACAACATCGCCGAGGTTTGGCTTGGCGGAAGGAACGCGGACGGAAGCTATTTCGGCGATCACTACAAGTGGCGCGTCATGCGCAGCAACGGTGTGCCGGAGAATGAGATCACCGGGGACGCGGACGGATTCACGAAGTTCTACAAGTTCGCCGAGGCGCTTGAGATGGCGATCGGCAACCCGATGTACCACTGGTGCAACCTGGAGCTTCACAAGTATTTCGGCGTGACCGAGCCGCTTTCCACGAAGAACGCGAAGGAGATCTGGGACAAGTGCAACGATATGCTCCAGAATGACCCGAAGCTTACCGTCCGGGGCCTCATCGAGCAGTCGAACGTCGCTTACGTCGGCACGACGGACGATCCGGTCGATACCCTCGAGTGGCATGAGAAGATCGCTGCGGATCCCACGGTGAAGTTCATGGTCTGCCCGTCCTTCCGTCCTGACAAGGCCATCAACATCACGAAGGAGGGCTTCCGGGAGTATATCGCGAAGCTCGCGGCAAGCGTCGGGAAGCAGAGCCTCGACAGCGCTGAGGAGGTCATGGACGCCCTGACCGAGCGCCTCGAATTCTTCAAGAAGCACGGCTGCAGAGCCAGCGACCACGGCATCGACTACGTCATGTTCCGCCCGGCGCCGGTGGAGGAGTGCAACGCGGCATTCCGCAAGGCTATGGCAGGCGAGACGCTGACCATCGAGGAGGCGGAGAAGTACCAGACCATGATCCTCATCGGCCTCGCTAAGAACTATCACCGCCTCGACATCGCGATGGAGATCCATTACTCCTGCTTAAGAAACAACAATGAGCGGATGTTCCGCATCGAGGGACCGGACACCGGCTTCGATATGATCGGCCAGACCACCTGCGGCGGCGACCTTGCGGCGTTCATGTCTTATCTTGACAAGACGAACGAGCTTCCGAAGACCATCCTCTTCTCCCTGAACCCGGCGGACAATGCCCAGATCGACACGCTGATCGGCTGCTTCCAGTCCGACGAGCTGCCGGGCAAGATCCAGCACGGCGCGGCGTGGTGGTTCAACGACACGAAGCGCGGCATGGAGGAGCATCTCAAGTCTCTCGCGGACCTGAGCCTTGTCGGGAACTTCATCGGCATGCTGACCGACTCCCGCTCCTTCCTCTCCTACACGAGGCACGATTATTTCCGCAGGATCGTCTGCAACCAGATCGGCAAGTGGGTCGAGAACGGGGAGTATCCGGACGACAGAGACGCGCTGAAGAAGATCGTCGAGGGCATCTGCTTCTACAACGCGAAGCGCTATTTCGGGATCTGAGACAGAAGGAACGAAACTGACCGCAGGGACCTGGTCCTGACCGGCAGAAGGGAAGGCCCGGAAAGCCGGGCTCCTGACCGGGAGCATGGAAAGGCACAGAAGGCGCGGGCATGTCCGCGTACACGAAAAAGGAGGATCATATGAGGATCGCACTGATCAATGAGAATTCGCAGGCAGCGAAGAACGGCATCATTTTCAACGCACTTAAGAAGATCGCAGACCAGAAGGGCTTTGAGGTCGTGAACTATGGTATGTACGCGGCGGATGACGCGGCGCAGCTCACCTACGTCCAGAACGGCATCCTTGCGGCGACCCTCCTGAACTCCGGCGCGGCGGATTTCGTCGTGACGGGCTGCGGCACCGGCGAGGGCGCCATGCTTGCGCTGAACGCGTTCCCGGGCGTGCTCTGCGGACATATCGAGACCCCGCTTGACGCCTACACCTTCGCGCAGATCAACGACGGCAACGCGATCTCGCTGCCGTTCGCGCTCGGCTTCGGCTGGGGCGGCGACCTGAACCTTGAGTACATCTTTGAAAAGCTCTTCGTTGAGGAGCCGGGCGGCGGCTATCCGAAGGAGCGCGCGGTCCCGGAGAAGCGGAACAAGAAGATCCTGGACGAGGTAAAGGCGGTCGCGTACCGTCCGCTGCCGGACATCCTTGAGAGCATTGACCGCGAGCTGGTCCTTGGCGCGTTCGCCGGGGAGCACTTCAAGGAGTACTTCTTCCGTGACGCGAAGGACGGAGAGGTGAAGGACTGCGTAAGAAAGCTGCTCGGAGAATAAGAGAAACTGCGCAGAAACCGGATAAATGTTGAATAATCAACGCGGTGTTGAGCCATGGGGACAGTCCCCATGGCT
>CACXDR010000102.1 GCA_902766415.1 uncultured Lachnospiraceae bacterium | reverse complement strand
GGCGCCGCCGCAGCCGAACAGCTGCCCGACGGGCAGCGGCCACAGCTTTTCCGGCACCTCGGAGGGCCAGAGCGTGTGCGTTTTGTCCGGCTTCTCGAAGTCGCTCGCCATTTTCGCGAGGAGCTTGTTGGAGGAGATCCCCACGTTGACCGTGAAAGAGAGCTTTGTGCGGATCTCGTCCCGGATCTGTTTCGCGGTGTCCTCGGGCGGGCCGTCCAGAAGCCCCGTCATGTCGAGGAACGCCTCATCGATCGAGACCTGCTCGAGAACGGGAGAGTACGTTTTCAGGATCGCAATGAACGCCCGGGAATATTCCCGGTAGGTCTTAAAGTCCGACGGCACGAGGATCAGCTCCGGGCACTTCCGGAGCGCGGTCATGACCGGCTCGCCGGTCTTCACGCCGAACCTTTTCGCGGGGATCGACTTCGCGGTGATGACTCCGTGGCGGGTCTTCACATCGCCCCCGACCGCCGACGGGACCGTGCGGAGGTCCAGCGCCCCCGGATCCTCCTTCAGCCGCTTTACGGCGCTCCAGGAGAGGAACGCGGAATTCACGTCGATATGGAAGATCACGCGGTCCATCCCGGGCCTCCTTTCCCGCGCCGTTCTGCGCTGCCTTATACTTCGATTTTAGACCGTGCGTCCCGCCCCTGCAACTTGCAAAGCACGGGAAATGCAGGTATAACAGACAAAAGCGCGGGAATTGCGGGTACAACAGGCAGAAGCGCGGGCCGCGCGAAAAAAACGCCGGGGAAGGGAGCAGGGACGTGCCGGAGATCATGCAGTGGAAATTTGAAGGGAAAAAAGAAGACCGCGTTTCCGTGCGGTCGTTCCTTAAGCAGCACCGGTTCCCGAAGTCCGTGATCTCGTCCCTGAAGGGGATCCCCGGGGCGGTCCTTGCGGACGATGCTCCTGTGAAGATGAACGAGCTTCTCTCGGGCGGGGAGACCGTCACGGTCCGGTTCCCGGAAGAAAAAGGCTCCGCAAACATCGTCCCCGAGGACATCCCGCTCGATATCCTTTACGAGGACGATGCTGTCCTCGTGGTGAACAAGCCGGCGGGGATGTCCGTCCATTCGTCGATGAACCATCACGGGAAAACGCTCGCGAATGCCTGCGCCTTCCACTTCCTGAAGGAAAAGCACAGCTGCGCGTTCCACTGCGTGAACCGACTGGACCGGGATACGACCGGGGTGACGGTCATCGCGAAGGACCGCCTGTCCGCGGCGATCCTCGGGGAGGCGGCGGAGGCGCGGAGGGTGCACAGGGAGTATCTTGCGGTCGTGACGGGGATCACGGAAAGAAAGGGGGCGGTCGATGCTCCCCTGGGCCGGGTCCCCGGCTCCGTGATCCTGCGCAGGGTCGACCCCGAAGAAGGGCAGGCGGCGCACACGGAGTATGAACGCGTCGGGACCGTCGTGTACGGGGAAGACGGCCGGCCGGTCTTTCGCCGGGACGATGAAGACGGGCGGTCTGCCAGTCATGAAGATGTGCAGGCCCGGGAGCAGGCCGGTCACGGGGACGCGGGAAAAGAGGACGCGCGTACCCCCGCCGGGGAGGAGACTCCGGCGGCCGGACGGGAGACTTACTCCCTCCTCCGTCTGCGGCTCGGGACCGGCAGGACGCACCAGATCCGCGTCCACATGCTTTCGATCGGGCATCCGATCCCCGGGGACTATCTCTATAATGAAGACTACCGGAGGATCCGCCGGCAGGCGCTGCATTCGCACGCGGTGGAATTTCCCCACCCGCTGACCGGGGAGATCATGCGCTTCACCGCACCGCTGCCCGCGGACATGCGGGCTTTGCTAGGCCTGTGAGCGGAAGGGAAGAAAACCGCGGACCGTCGCACGCAAAAACAGCCCCCGCGGCATACACACGAAGCTTTGAACGGCTTCCGTGCGTATGCCGCGGGGGCTGTTTTTTTATCCCGGCGGCGTTCAGATCTCGCCGCTTCCCATCGCGGTCGAGCTTTTGATCACCAGGCGGACGTCGATCATGCGGTCCTCCGCCGGCTTTCCTTCCATGAGGGCGCAGAGCTGCTCCGCCGCCTCTTTCCCGAGACGGTAGTTGTCCTGCTCGATCATGGTGAGCGAGGGCGTGACGGCACTTGCGAGCAGGCCGCCGTTGAAGCAGATCACGGAGACCTGGTTCGGGACCTCGATCCCCTGCTCGTTGAAGAGCCGGACCACGCCCGTGGCGCAGCGGTCGTTGGTGATCAGGACGGCATCAAAGCGGTTCGGGCTCGCGAGGAGCTCCTGGGCCGCGATGTAGCCCGCCTCGTGGGTGAAGCCGCTGTAGACCAGGAGGTCCGGGTCGAAGGGGATGTTCTCCTCCTCCAGGGCCCGCCGGTAGCCGGTGTAGCGGTCGAAGGCAGTGCAGGCGCCCTGCTTTCCGGTGCGGTAGCGCTCCTCGAAGGCCGCGAAGTCGTGGATGTTGTCTCCCCAGAAATTCAGGAAAAGCGCGATCCGCTTCCGCTGGAGGCGGAGCAGGTATTTGGTCGCAGTGTATCCGGCGCTCACATTGTCCGCGTAGACGTGCGGGACGCCGGGTACGACCGCCCTGCGCGCGGCGATGACCAGGGGAATGTTCCTTAATGCAGGGAACTGGTCCAGCGGGACGCGTTCGTCCCCGGGCGCGAAGATGATGCCGTCGACGGGCGAGCGGGACAGGAGCTCAAGACACGAAAGCTCAAGATCGTAGTTCGAATTGAACAGAAGGACGGTGACGCTCAGCCCGCTTTCCCGGGCCGTGTCGATCACGCCTTCCGCGATGCTGGGGTAGTAGGAATTCGCGAACGTCGGAAGGATGAGGGCGATCCTCCGGCCGGCACCCTCGTTCAGGGGCGCGGCGGGCGATGCTGTCCGGTAGCCGAGCTCCCTGGCGGCGGCCAGCACGCTTTCCGTGATCTCCGGAGCTACGGACGGATTGCCGTTCATTACGCGGGAGACGGTGGAAATGGAGACGCCTGTCCTGGCGGCGATGTCCTTGATCGTAACCTTTGCCATGCTTGTTTCCTTTCAGAAATAACTGTTTCCAAAAAAAGTATATCAGCGCGTGAAAATATTTTCAAGAAAAAATTTTCACAGAACAGGAAAAACCTGCGGGTAAGCTGGAAGAGGAGACGGACAAAGCAGAAAACATGGGAATTATCAGAAATATAGATGACTTTACCCTCCGGAGAGAGAAGATTCTGAGAAAAGAATTTGGAAAAACGAGAAAAAATATCTTGACTTCGTGAAAATATGGTGTAAAATTTTCAACGTAAGGAGAAAATGTTTCACGACACGATCACCTATCAAGAAAATATTTCTTGACCAGTGTCTGAGCCGCATATCAGAAAGTGCCGTGAAACATTTTCCTGCAAAACGTTCTGAAAGGATCAAATCAACTTATTTAAGGAGGAGTATTTATGAGAAAGGTATTCAGCGTTTTCACGGCACTTGCAGTCGCGGCAAGCCTTGCAGCATGCGGCGGTTCTTCCGCATCCCAGACCACCGCGGCAGCGACCCAGGCGGCAGCTTCCGGCGAGACCCAGGCGGCAGCGGAGACCCAGGCTGCGGCAGCTACGGACTATCCGAAGGAAGCCATCACCATGATCATTCCTTACGGCGCAGGCGGAACCACCGACGTCGTCGGACGCCAGCTGGCCATCGCTCTTGAGAAGCAGCTCGGCCAGAGCATCGTCGTTGAGAACATGGCGGGCGCATCCGGCTCCGTCGGCGCGCAGGCGTGCCTTGACGCGGATCCGGACGGCTACACCATCCTGCTTACCGCGGAGAGCCTCGGGACCCAGCGCGTCATGGGCATCAGCGAGATGAGCTACGCGGACTTCGCTCCGATCTCCGCGATCGCTTCCGACCAGAAGGTCGTCGTCGTCGCGAAGGATTCCAAGTACAACACCATCGAAGAGCTTCTTGACGACATCAAGGCGAACCCCGGCAAGATCCAGATGAGCTACACCGGCCCCGGCGGATCCGGCCACATCCAGGCGCTGATCCTCAACAAGTTCGGTTATGAGCCGGCACTGACCGCATATTCGAGCGGCAGCGAGGGCATCACCGCAGTTCTCGGCAAGCAGGTCGAGTTCACCAACTCCAACTACTCGACTGTCGCTTCCTATATCGAGAGCGGCGACCTGAAGCTCCTTGCGGTCTGCTCCGACGAGCCGCTGGGCGCGCACCCGGAGGTCCCGACCCTTGCGTCCGTGATCGAGGGCAGTGAAGACCTGATGAAGATCCCGTACAGCCCGCTGAGCCTGATCGTCGACAAGGACGTCCCGGCCGAGGTGCAGGCAGTCCTCCGCGACGCGACCATGAAGGCAGTCGAGGACGCAGAGTTCAACGCGTTCATGGAAAAGAACAGCATCTCCAAGCTGTATGAGAAGTATCCGACCATCGAGGACACCAAGAAGTTCTTCGACGAGTGGGAGTCCACGGTCTCCTGGATGCTTTACGAAGCGGGCGCGACCGTCAACAGCCCGGAGGACTTCAACATTCCGAAGCCCTGAGTCCTGACGTAAAAACCTGAAAGAAGCTTTGGCAGGGGCTGCCGCCCGGGAGGACCGGCGCGGCAGCCCCCTGAAAGGAAGAACGCATGGAAAAAAAGAAAAAACTCTGGCAGTTCGCGAATTTCCAGGACGCGGTGTTCGTGGTCCTGTGCGCCGTCAGCCTTCTGACCTATTCGCTTTACCATCACGCGACGGATAAGAACACGACTGAGTGGAAGACCTCCCCGTACCTGTTCCCGGTACTGATCTCCGTGTTCGGCATCCTGCTGGCAGCCTCGCTTCTGGCAGACGCCATGCGGGACATGAAAAACCAGGCGATGCTTGCCGGGGCGGAGGACACGGGAGCGCACCATGACCTGAAGGGCGTGTTCGTGTTCATCGGCGTTTCGGTCCTCTATTATTTCGCGTTGCCGCACCTTAAGTTCATCGCCGCTACGATCCTGTACCTCCTGATCCTGTTCCTGTATCTTGGAGAGCGCAAATGGTGGAAGCTCCTTCTGCTCTGCGGCATCACGACCGGCGCGATCTATGTCCTGTTCGGCGTGGCGCTCCACGTACATCTGCCGTAAGGAGGTAAAAAAATGCAGGCAATTATTGCAAGTCTTGCTTATTTTGCGAGTCCCAGGTTCGTGCTTCTCTGCGGACTCGGAAGTATCGCCGGCCTGTTCGTCGGCTCCATCCCCGGACTTTCGGTCTCCATGGCCACCGCGCTGCTCGTCTCCATCACCTACACCTGGAGCACGAATGACGCGCTGGCGACCGTCATGGGCGTCTACGTCGTCGGCGTGTTCTCCGGCGCCCTGTCCGCTATTCTTCTGAACATTCCGGGCGCGCCCTCAAGCGTCGTCACGACGCTGGACGGCTACCCGCTCGCAAAGCGCGGCGAATCCTTCAAGGCGCTGAAATACGCGACGGTCTATTCCTTCGTCGGTTCCGTGTTCGGACTGGTCGCGCTGGCGCTGCTCGCGCAGCCCATCACCAGCATCGCCCTGCAGTTCCAGCCGATGGACTACTTCCTTCTGGCGCTGTTCGGCCTCGCGACAGTCGGCTCCCTGACCACGAAGAGCTTCTCCAAGGGTCTGGTCAGCGCGGTCTTCGGTCTTTTCTTCTCGATGATCGGCATGGACTCCGTGCTCGGCACCCCGCGCCTGACCTTCGGGATCAAGAACCTGAACGCCGGCATCGCAACGGTCCCTGCCCTGGTCGGACTATTCGGCTTTGCCGAGGTCCTGTCCGTCATCCACGCAGGCCAGCTTGACGCAGAGGTGAACGGGATCACGAAGCAGGTCGTAAAGATAAAGGATATCCTGAAGGAGTTCCCGCGGTCCATGTACTACAGCCTGATCGGCACAGTCGTCGGGGCGCTTCCCGGCGCCGGCGGTCCGGTCGCGGCCTTCCTGGCCTACAGCCAGGCGAAAAACATCGTGAAAAAACCGTCCCGCCCCTTCGGCGAGGGAGCGGTGGAAGGCATCTGCGCT
Source organism: uncultured Lachnospiraceae bacterium (assembly GCA_902766415.1). The sequence continues at coordinate 2,109 of CACXDR010000102.1, read as the reverse complement.
TCCGAGTCCGCGAACAACGCCTGCATCGGCGGCGCGCTGATCCCCATGCTGACGCTGGCGGTCCCGGGCGATGCCGTTACGGCCATCATCCTTTCCGTGTTCTACGTCCACGGCCTGCAGCCCGGCCCGATGTTCCTTAAGACCAACCCGGACAGCTTCTACGCGATCCTGGGCGGCGGCTTCATCGGCTGTGTGTTCCTGCTGCTCCTCGGCCTTCTGGTCGCGCCGCATCTTTCAAAGATCATCGCGGTCCCGAAGAACATCCTGATGCCCATCGTCGCGCTGCTCTGCGTGATCGGCGCCTTCGCCTGCAACAACCGCCTCTTCGATGTCCTCCTGATGTTCTTCTTCGGCATCCTCGGATATCTGATGAGGGTCCGCGGCTATTCCGTCGCCCCGATGACGCTCGGCATCGTCCTCGGAAAGATGATGGATTCGAACTTCCGCCGCGCGATCTCCCTGGCGGCGTCCGCGGACAACAAGGCCGTGGCTCTGTTCGGCCGGCCGATCACCATGGTCCTTCTGATCCTGACCATCATCACGATCGGCTCGAACATCCCCGCCGTCAAAGCGGTCATCTCAAGGAAGCTCGGCGGCGAGGAGTCGTAAGGCCGGATCCGTTTCATACGGTCCGCCCCGCCGGAGGCTTCTTAAAAAACCTGAGACTGTTCATGGAGGCAGCCGCCGCCCGCAAAAAAAGGGCCGTCGGGCGGCGCCTGCCTTTTCTGTACCCATTTTTCGATGAAAACCGCGCATTTTCAGTGCCGGAAGGCATGATCCGCCGGCTTTCGGGAGAGAGAAAGGAGCGCTTATGTACGCATACGCAAAAAGAGGACATGTGGAAGGAACACTGTCCGTTCCGGGTTCCAAGAGCCAGACCATCCGTGCCGTGCTGATGGGCATGCTGTCCGACGGCACGACCGTAGTCCACAACCCGCTTCCGTCCAGGGACGGCATCGCTGCCTTCAACGCGGCGAAGGCCTTCGGCGCGGAGATCACGGTCGACGAGAAGGCGAACACCTGGACCGTCAAGGGGCTGAACGGAAAGCCGCAAGTCCCGGAGGGCATCATCGATACCATGAATTCCGGGACCACCACCAGCTTCGTCACCGGCATCTGCACCCTGCTGACCGACGGGTACGGAGTGGTCTGCGGCGATGAGCAGATCCGCCGCCGCCCCTGGAGAGACCAGACCAACGCCCTGAAGGAGCTCGGCGCGACCTGCATCCACACGCGTCCGGACTGTGACTGCCCGCCGCTCGTCATCCGCGGGCCGCTCCACGGCGGCACCTGCCACCTGCCGGGCTTCAACAGCCAGCATGTTTCCGGGACCCTGGTCCCGAGCGCCCTTCTTCCGGCAGGGGAGAGCGTCGACATCGAGGTCGCGGACCCGAAGGAAGCGTCCTATGTCCAGATCACCGTGGACTGGATGAAGAAGTTCGGAGTCAAGGTCGAAAGAAGCGAGGACTTCCGCCGCTATCACGTGGACGGCGGACAGACCTACCACGCCTGCGAATGCCTGGTGGCTTCCGACTGGTCGAGCGTCGCGTTCCCGCTGGTCGCGGCAGTCTGCACGCCGTCCGAGCTCGTGATCCGCGACGTGGACCTTCACGACAGCCAGGGCGACAAGGCGGTCGTCGATATCCTGATCGAAATGGGCGCTGACATTGAAAAGGACGATGCCGGCAACCGCCTGGTCATTCACGGCGGGAAGCCGCTGCACGGCATCGAGATCGACATGAACCCGATCCCCGACAGCCTCCCGGCGCTGACGGTCGCTGCTGCCTATGCCCAGGGCGACACGCATTTCTCGAACCTTGCGCACGTCCGCGTCAAGGAGACCGACCGCGTCGCGGTCATGAAGGAGGTGCTGGAGGCCTGCGGCGCTTCTGTCGACATCGGCCCGGCGGATATGACCGTCCACGGCGGAAGGCCGCTGCACGGCGCGTCCGTATCAAGCCACGACGACCACCGCGTAGCCATGGCCATGGCGGTCTGCGGGCTTTTCGCGGACGGAGAGATGAAGATCGACAATCCGGAGTGCGCCTACGTTTCGTTCCCGGGCTTCTGGGACCTTATGAACACGATCGGCTGCGGCTTCGAGCTCAG
>CACXDR010000101.1 GCA_902766415.1 uncultured Lachnospiraceae bacterium | reverse complement strand
TAGACAAGGTCCTTGTCCGGGCCGACCTCCTCGATGTCGAACTCCGGCCTGGAAACGATCTGAAGGCCGCTCTCCTTCGCCGCCTCCGGATAGGTCCTGTTGATGCAGAGATTGACTGCGCCGTCAAAGAAAATGCCAAGGCCGTATGCCTTCTCCAGCATCTTCTGCGGGACCTTGCCCTTACGGAAGCCCGGAACAGCGTACTTGCCCTTTTCCTTATTATATGTCTCGGTGACTGCCTTCGTGAACTCCTCCGCCGGCACGGTGACAGTCAGGACCGCCATGCTTTTTTCCTTGTTCTCAACCTTGAACTCCATCGTACAAACCTCCTGAAATATAAATCATATTTTCTATTCATCGTTCCGGTAATTCCCGCTTTTCAGAACAGCCTTTTTTCCGGAAAAGGGCGCACCTCTTCCGTTAAAGAGACACACTCAGAGTGGAATTATAACACAGATAAATCCGTGATACAAGATAAAATGAACCGCGGGCGATGCTCCTTAAGGCTGTGCGCCGGCAGCCCTATAAAAATAACGCGCGGGGCCCGGAAGTGTGATATGATGTCCTAAATCCATATTTCGGAGGCTGCCATGGAGATCGAAAGAAAATTTGTCCCGGCGTCGCTGCCCGCTGACCTGTCCGCATACCCGCGCGTTTATTTAAAGCAGGGCTATCTCTGCACGGATCCCGTCGTCAGGATCCGGAGGGAGAACGATACCTTCTGCCTGACCTACAAGGGCAGCGGGATGATGGCCCGGGAGGAGTATAACCTGCCCCTGACCGGGGAGGCGTTCGCCCATCTTCTCCCGAAATGCGACGGGCGCATCATCGAGAAGACGCGGTACCTCATCCCGGTCGACGGCCGCCCGGACCTCACCGCGGAGCTTGACGTTTTTTCGGGGGAGCTGGAAGGCCTGGTGATCCTTGAGGTGGAATTCCCCTCCGTGGAGGATGCCGTCGCCTTTGCGCCGCCTGCGTGGTACGGGACGGACGTCACCGAAGACCCGTCGTACCATAACTCCGCGATCAGCCGCGGCGCGGACCCGCGGAAGCGCTGAAGGGGCCCGCATGAGCAAAGCCGAGCTTGAACACCGGAAAAACGACCTCCGCCTCCTTGCCGCCGTCCTTCTTCTCTCGGCGGCGGGCCTTGCCGCGCGCTCCTTTCTTTTCAGGGGAAGCGGGATGTCCGTGCGTGTGTCACAGGACGGCTCCGTGATACAGGAGTACTCCCTGGACCGCCCGCTGGAGACCGTCATCGACGACGGGCGGGGGGGCCTCAACACGCTCCACATCAGTGACGGCGAGGCCTGGGTCACAGACGCGAACTGCCCGGACGGCATCTGCGAAAAGACAGGGCGGATCAGCCGGCCCGGCGAGGTGATCGTCTGCATGCCGCACAGGCTCATCATCAGCGTCACGGAAAAGAACGCGGCGCAGTAAGCTTCATTTTCCTGCATGCCGCCTGAAAGAAAGGACGCCCCTATGGCTGAGCTTGTTCCCATCAGAGACCTGTCCTCCCCGGAGCTCGACGTCTATGCGCGCCTCCCGGAGGTACAGCTTTACCGGTATCATGAACCCGCGCCCGGGCTTTTCATCGCGGAAAGCCCGAACGTGATCACGCGCGCCCTCGACGCGGGCTATACGCCTGTCTCCATGCTGGTTTCCGAAACGGAGACGGAAGGGGCTGCCGCCGCGGTGATCGCGCGGGCCGGGGATATCCCGGTCTATACGGCTCCCTTTGACGTCCTCACAAAGCTCACCGGCTTCCGGCTGACGCGCGGGATCCTCTGCGCCATGCGGAGGAAGCGCCTCCCTTCCGCAGGGGAGCTCCTCACAGCCGGCAGCGCGGCGGCCGGGGACCCGTCCGGGGCTGAAGCGGCAAAAGCCGGCTTCCGCAGGATCGCGGTCCTTGAAAACGTCATGAACCCCACGAACGTCGGGGCCATCTTCCGCTCCGCCGCCGCCCTCGGGATGGATGCCGTTCTTCTCACGCCGGGCTGCGCGGATCCCCTGTACCGACGCGCGGCGCGCGTCAGCATGGGGACCGTGTTCCAGGTGCCGTGGACCTTTTTTGACGGAAGGACCGAGGCCTGGCCTTCCGCGGGGCTTGCCCTTTTAAAGGAGTCCGGATTCCGGACAGCCGCCATGGCGCTTTCCGACGACTCGGTCGGGATCGCGGACCCGGCGCTAAAGGCCGCTCCGCGCCTGGCGGTCGTTCTCGGGACGGAGGGCGACGGACTCGCGCGGGAGACGATCGCGGCATGCGACTACACCGTGAAGATCCCGATGGCGCACGGGGTGGACTCATTAAACGTCGCGGCCGCGAGCGCGGTCGCGTTCTGGGAGCTCGGGAAGGGCTGATCCATTCCCGGGGCCGGTCTTAAGGTCCTGTCCCGGAGGCCCGCTCACGGGGATCCGGCGGGGATCTTCCCGCACCGCATGAAAAGGCAGGGGGATGATGCGCAGTTACGCACATCATCCCCCTGTTTTATTCCGGTTTTTTACAGTCCTGTTCCTGTCTTCCTCAGTTGTAAAGGCCGACCGCGTTCAGGGCCTCCGTGATCTGGCTTCCCTCGAACGCTTCGTACGCGAGCATTTCGTAGAGCGTCCGCCTGGTCCAGGTGCTGTCGAGGCTCAGGTACGTC
>CACXDR010000100.1 GCA_902766415.1 uncultured Lachnospiraceae bacterium | reverse complement strand
AGATCACGGAGCTCGCGCATGAAAAGCCCTGCGTGATCCTGGGACACGCGGCGTCCTTCTCCTTAAGGCGCATGGAGCACGTGCTGTCCGTCCGCCTTACCGCGGCGGGACAGGAGGTGGACCGGGACTACCAGAGGTATTATGAATACTTTACGGCGTCCTCATGGGAAAACGATTCCGAAACGGACCTGGTGATCAACACGACCGGTCTCACCACGGAGGAGGTCGCGGAGAAGATCATCCGGGCCGGCGCGGTCCTTACGGAGGGCAGCGGGGCGCGGGAAGCGTGACCTGAAAGGCAGGGATCCCTGATGGCTTTACAGAACGAGATGGTGGCATACCTTATGGACTTCGGGCTGACGCGGCAGGAGGCGGTAATCTATCTCGCGCTTCTTTCGCGGGGGCAGATGACGGGCTATGAGGTGAGCAAGGCGACCGGCGTATCGAGATCGAACGCCTACAGCTCGCTCGCGGGGCTCGTTGAAAAGGGCGCGGCCTGCACGGACGAAGGGGAAGCAAAGGGCTACGTGCCGGTGTCCCTCAGGGAGTTTACCGGGAACGTGCTCCATCACCTTTTAAGGAAGCAGGAATACCTCCTCGCGAACCAGCCGGAGCCCTCGCATGAGGACGAGGGATACATCTCGGTCCGCGGGCGGCAGCGGGTGCTCGACAAGCTCCGGTTCATGATCGGGTCCTGCGAGAAGAGGATCTACCTGTCGGCCCCGTGGAAGCTGGTCAGCCTGTACGGGGAGCTTTTAAAGGACAGCGCGGACCGGAGGGGCATCAAGGTCGTCATCCTGACGGACGAGGAACATACGCTCGGGAGCTGCGTCGTCTATGCCATGAAGAACCTGGTGGACCAGGTGCACCTCATCGCGGACTCAAGGGAGCTGCTTTCCGGGAGGGTCCTGGATGAGACGGGCACCGTGTGCCTCTATTCAAGGAACGCGGACCTGGTCGAGGTATTTAAGGAAATGATGCGGGGCGAGATCATCATCCTCGAAAAGAAGTACGGGGTGAAGGAGAGCGTGCTCGTCTCAATGGCGAAGGAGCTGTAGGAAAAGGGACCCGCATTTTAAAAAAGGACTTTTACACTAGGAAAAGGGACTTTCACATTAAGCGTTTTCATCCTGCTTAATGTGAGGGTCCCTTTTTTGTGCCTTTTTTCCGCGGGCGCCGCCGTCAGCTTTCGTAGCGGCAGCGGGAGGAAAGGCGGTATTCCTTGATCTTGTACTGGAGCTGCCTTCTCGAGATCCCCAGGTATTCGGCGGCCCCGGCGCGCCGTCCGCCGCTTAACCGCAGGGCCTCGATGACGTCCTCGCGGGACAAAGCCGGCGCGCGCCTCCCCTGCGCCGTCCCGCGGGCCGGCAGGCCGGTCTCCTCCGGGGCGGGGAAGGGCGGTGCCGGCGCGTCCCTGCCGTCCGCCCCGGCTTCCGGCAGAAGCATGCCGTCCGGGATATTTGAGATCACGGTCACCGCGGCCGGTGTCATGACGAGCATCCGCTCGACGAAATTCTTCAGCTCCCGGACGTTTCCCGGCCAGCTGCAGGCCTTAAGCTCCTCCAGCACATGCTCCGAGAACGTTTTCTGGAGGTCGTATTTCCGGCACAGGACGTGCGTAAAGTAAAGGCACAGCGGGACGATGTCGGCGCGGCGGCTGCGGAGCGGCGGGATGCTTACCGGGATGACGTTCAGACGGAAGTAGAGGTCCTCGCGGAACCGGCCGGTCCGCACCAGCTCCCTCAGGTCCTGGTTTGTCGCGGCGATCAGGCGGAAATCCGCCTTCCTCGTCCGCAGCGCGCCGATGCGCTGCACGCTTTTATCCTCGATCATGCGGAGGACCTTTCCCTGGACGGAAAGCGGCAGGGAATTGATCTCGTCAAGGAACAGCGTCCCGCCGGAGGCCGCCTCGGCGAGGCCTGCCTTCCCTTCCCGGGAGGCCCCGGTAAAGCTCCCCTTTTCGTAGCCGAAGAGCTCCGCCTCGATGAGGTTTTCCGGGATCGCGGCGCAGTTCACGATGACCATGGGTCCGGAGGCGCGCAGGGAGTGGTCGTGGATATAATGCGCGAACACCTCCTTCCCGGTGCCGGACTCGCCGGACAGGATCACCGTGGTGTCCAGCCTGGAAATGTTCTTAAGCAGCTCCAGGATCCGCAGGATCTCCGGGCTTCTTGCGATGAGGGTGTGCTCCTCCTCGCGCTTTCCGGAGGCTGCCGGACCGGGATCCAGGACCATGTGCTGCTTCCGGAGACTTTGGAAGCGGCTGCTGAAATCATCTACGTCCTGGAGAAGGGTGACGACGTACTGGACATTTCCCGCGTCGTCAAAGATCGGGGTGCCGGTCACGATCCGCATGCGCGCGGGACCCCCGCCCTGGCTGTGCCCGCGGTAATACTGGAGGCGGCTGACGCGCTGCTTTTTTTTCATGACAAGGTCGAACACGCAGACGTCGAGCTCATTGTAGAAGTCCCGGACGTTCATTTTCAGGTACTCGGAGCGGGGGATGTTCCGCCAGTTGACCATGACCGTATTCACATAGATGAAGCTTCCGCCGGCGTCGTAGATGACGATGCCGGCGTCGATATTGTCAAGGACGTCCGTAAACGCAAGCCCGTCCTGTCCGGCGGACCGGAGCCCGCCTCCGCCCATATAGCCAAGGCTGCCGGCGACGGCGTTCATAAGCTCTTCCATGGCTTTTCCTCCTTCGGTACCGGTCGTTTCCTGTATCTATCATAAAGTGCAGGGGCGCGCGCGCGTAAGTGCAGAAAGTGCACAAATAGGCCGGAAATGCATACGGAATGTCCAGAAACCCCGGAAATGGGGATCCGGTGTATTAATTGTCCATTTGAAAGAATAAATATGTTCGAAAACGATGAGTTATTAGAAAACTGGTTGAAGAATCGGAATGGAAATGCAATATTATGTTTAGCTTATTTTCTTTATAGACTTTTTAGAAAATAAGGCGTTTTTGTCATATTTCTGTTGCTTCAGGATACCTGTTGGCGGCAGGACGCCGGATCTGCCGTAAAAATCTTCAGAAAGGAGTATGAACGGCATGAGAGTTGTACAGCATCCGATCCTGGATGAACTCGACACATCGAAGACGGTGACGATCTACTTTGACGGCCGGCCCATCACGGCGCTGGAGGGAGAACCGATCGCCGCCGCACTGATCAATGCGGGCATCACTTCATTCAGGTATACGCCGAAGCGCCATGAAAAGAGGGGTATATTCTGCGCCATCGGCCGGTGTACAGACTGCATGATGATCGTGGACGGGATCCCGAATACCAGGACCTGCGTTACCAGGGTAAAGGACGGCATGCAGGTGAAGACCCAGGACGGCCTTGGTTCCTTTGAAAGGAAGGAGGCGGAAAAGTGAAGATCAAAGAGACGGATGTTGCCATCATCGGCGCGGGATCCGCGGGGCTTTCCGCAGCCTGCCAGGCGGCGGCAGCGGGTGCCAGGGTGCTGGTGATCGATGAAAACCACCTTCCCGGGGGTCAGCTGTTCAAGCAGATCCATAAGTTCTTCGGCTCCAGGGCGCACCAGGCCGGGACCCGCGGTTACGTCATCGGACAGCAGCTCCTGGACCGGGTGGAAAAGTCCGGGGCGGAGGTGTGGCTCGACACCGTGGTCTACGGGATGCAGAAGGACTGCACGCTGGGCGTGGTGCATGAGGACGAGCACTGGCATGTGATCGCGAAAAAGGTGATCGTCGCCACGGGAGCCAAGGAAAACTACATGGCCTTTCCGGGCAGCACGCTTCCGGGCGTCATGGGAGCCGGCGCGGCACAGACCATGATCAACGTGAACCGCGTCCTCCCGGGTGAACGGATCCTGATGCTGGGAAGCGGCAACGTGGGCCTGATCGTGTCCTACCAGCTGATGCAGGCAGGGGCGGACGTGGTGGCCCTGGTGGAAGGAGCCCCCTTCATCGGCGGCTACGGCGTCCATGCCGGAAAGATCCGCCGCGCGGGCGTTCCTATCTTTGTGGGACATACCATCAAGGAGGTGACCGGCAAAGACAAGGTGGAGCAGGTCACCATCGTTGCCGTGGACAGCAAATGGCAGCATATCCCGGGGAGCGAGAAGACCTTCGACGTGGATACAGTCTGCCTGGCGGTGGGGCTGAACCCCATGACGGAGCTCGTATGGATGACGGGCTGCGAGTTCACCTTTATTCCCGCCTTCGGCGGGCATGTGCCCATGCATGACCGGAACATGGAGACCACTGTGAAGGGACTCTATGTGGCGGGCGACGTCACCGGCGTGGAGGAGGCATCCTCCGCCATGGAGGAAGGAAACCTGGCGGGAGTCGCCGCGGCGGAAGCCCTCGGGTATCTGGGCGCTGAGGAAGCGGCAGAGAAGAAGAAGGAGATCTGGGGACGCCTTGAGACTCTGAGGTCCGGCATGTTCGGCGAGAAGCGCCGCACGGCGAAGCAGTCCCAGATCGAACGTATGGAAGCCTTTGAGGCCGGTGCAGCCTGCGGGCAGAAAGGGGCGGCAGTCTGATGGATGGAGTGAGATATACCGGAGTTCCTTCGAAGGAAGAGCTTGCCGCGTGTCCCGGAAGGCCGACGGAGGCAAGGATGCGCAAGGGCCGCGTGGCGTGTATCGAGTGTGTACAGGAGATCCCCTGCAATCCCTGCGAGGGCATCTGCCGGTTCGGATCCATTACGGTGGGAGAGCAGATCACGGCGCTTCCGGTGCTCCATGAGGACAGCTGCACCGGCTGCGGCCTCTGCGTGGCCAACTGCCCGGGACTTGCGATCGTGATCCTGGACAAGTCCTATTCAGAGACGGAAGGAACGGTGGATTTCCCCTTTGAGTATCTGCCGCTGCCCGCCGAAGGAGACGAGGTGGACGCGGTCAGCAGGGGCGGCGAGGTGGTCTGCAGGGGCACGGTGCTCAAGGTCACCAGGGTGAAGAGCTATGCCGGGACCGCCGTGATCCGGCTCAGGGTCCCGCTGGAGTACGTGGATGAGGTGCGGAGCATCGCGCGTCTTCCCCGTCCGCGGCAGTGAGAAAGGGGGACGATGCAGATGAGCGACGAACTTATTATCTGCCGCTGTCAGGAAGTGACGGAGCAGGAGATCATAGACGCGATCAGTGACGGCGCCACTACGGTGGACGGCGTGAAGCGCAGGACGAGGGCCTGCATGGGGCTCTGCCAGGGCAAGACCTGCGGCCGCCTGGTGCAGAGGCTCGTGGCACAGCAGACCGGGCAGAAGCCGGAGGACGTGTACCTGCAGAAAAGCCGCATGCCGGCCAGGCCCGTGAAGATGGGCGTATTTGCCGGAGGTGATGAAGATGCGTGATGTGATTATTATCGGCGGCGGTATCATCGGAAGCTCCATCGCCTGGCAGCTGGCCAGAAGGCATCAGGACGTGCTGGTGATCGAGAAGAAGGACACTGCCAGCGGATCCGCAGGCGCCACGGACGGCGTGGTGGGCTATCACACGAAGAAACCCGGCGTGCAGCTTGACCTGGCAGTACAGTCCATTGAGATGTTCAGGACCTTAAGCGAGGAGCTGGGAAGCGACATCGAGTACGGCCTGGAGGCCGGCGGCATGCAGCCGGTGGAGGATGAATACCAGTGGAACCTTCTGTCGCAGATGGCGGAGGAACAGAGAAAGAGCGGCGTCGACATCCGCATGATCTCCGCGGAGGAGGCCTGCGCCATCGAGCCGAACCTGAATCACGACATCTACGGGGCCCTGTATTCACCCACCGGAGGGAAGGTCAATCCCCTTGCCATGACGCTGGCATTTGCCAGGGCGGCAAAGAAGCTGGGAGCGGAATACGCCTATAACACCGAGGTCACGGAGATCCTCATCGAGGACAGCCGTGCTGTGGGCGTCAGGACCTTTGACAGGAAGAACGGGGCGGCGGAGCACCGCGCCAGGTTTATCGTGAACGCGGCCGGCGCCTGGGCCGGCAGGGTCGCGGCGCTGGCAGGCCTGGATATGCCGGTCCGGCCGAGAAAGGGCCAGCTGGCGGTCACAGAGCCGATCGGCCCCTTCCTCACTGCCACAGTGCAGTGCGCGCGGTACAACGTGATCAAGTTCCGGCCGGAGACCATCAAGGACCAGACGGTCCTGAAGCTCGGGCAGTCCCTCTCCATCGAGCAGCAGGAGACCGGCGGCCTGATCATCGGCGGGACCCGCGAATTCGCGGAATTCGAGGAGGAGAACACCTTTGAGGCGATCGAGGCAATGATGAAGCGCGCGCTGCGTTTTTTCCCGGCCCTGAAGGACGTGAATATCATCCGGTACTTCAGCGGCTTCCGGCCGTACACGCCGGACGGGCTGTCCCTGCTTGGGGAGGTCCGGACGCTGCCGGGCTTTATCATGGCAGCAGGCCATGAGGGAGACGGCATCGCCCTTTCACCCATCACCGGAAAGCTCATCGCGGAGCTGATCGTGGACGGAAAGCCGTCCTACGACATCAGTGACTTCAGCCCGAACCGGTTCCTGTGACAGGCCGGGCAGTCGAAAATGTTTTTTTAAAGGAGGAGACGTATGATAGCTGTTGTGTTACCGATTTGTTTTCTGCTCATGATCGCCTTGTGGAAGAAGTTCCCGGTCATCGGAGGAAACATGAACGCCGCCCTTCTGCTCACCGGCGTCCTTACCATGGTGCTGTCCGGCGTGTTTAACCTGGGAGACTGGATCTTTGCCTGGGTCGACGGACTGAACCGGATGGCGTGAATCATGGCCCTGTCCATCGCGGGCGGCATCTTCGCGGAGATCTCCGTCCAGCTCGGCACGGTAGATACCATCATCGGCGCCCTGACCGCGAAGTTCAAGGAGCATCCGAGACTTCTGATCGTCGGCATCCTGGCGACCCTGACGATCGCCGGTTCCCTTCTGGGCGATGCCATCGCGGCGTCCGCCGTCATCGGAATGCTTACCTATGGAATTCTGGTCTCCATGGGACTGGAGCTGGAAAAGATCAGCGCCATCGTCATGATGGGCGCGGCAGTAGGCTCGATCATGCCGCCTATGACGCAGGCCCTGGCCCTGTCCTCCACCCTCATCGGGACGGATCCGGACCCCGTCATCAAGACCGGCTACATCACGGTCTCCATCTGCTTTATCGTCGTCGCCCTGTACAGCGCGCTGATCCTGGTAAGGCCGGAAAACAAGCCCGGCGCGAACCCTGAGATCAAGGTAAAATTCAGCAATGAGACTGCCGGCGATATCATCCGCAGGAACTGGAAGTCCCTCATCCCGCTGTGCTTCCTGATCGTGATCATCTTCCTCAGGACCCTCAGCATCATCGACGTCGGTCCGACGATCTTAAAGAACATCAAGTTCCTGAAGCTCGCGGATGACAATGTTATGAGCCTTTATGACTTCATGGCGGGAGTCTCCATCCTGGGCGGCTTCACCAACGGCATCGTCCTCTCCATCTTCTGCGCGATCGCGTTTTCCTTCATCTTCCCGAAGGTCCGCGAGAACGGCGGAAAGATCTTCTCCCAGTCGTTAAAGAACGTGGAGCGCACCCTGATCCTCCAGATCTGCTGCTCCTTCATGATCGGATGCTTCTACAAGGCAGGCTCTATCGACACAGTCGGCGCGTTTACCTCAACGCTTGGGCCGAACGTGCTGAAGATCGGCGGTATCGTAGCCATGTGTATCCTGGGTATGCTTACCGGCTCCCAGTCCACGACACAGAACGTGGTATTCGTATTCTTCGGCCCGGCCCTTCTGGCCCTGGGACTGAACCCTGTGTTCGTCGGCGTGGCGGGCGCCCATCTGGCAGCAGCCGGACAGGGCATGCCGCCGGCAGACCTGACCACCTTCGTCATCTGCGGCATGATCTCTTCACAGTTCGGAAAGGACGTGGACCCGCTGAAATCGATGTTCTACTCCCTGCCGATGTGCCTTGCCTTCCTGGCGGTAGGTATCGTGTTCCTGTATATCTGACCGGAAGCTTGACTGTACCAGGACCCTGGCAGCTCTGCATCCCGGGCTGCCGGAGGGCTTGACGGTCACAGATACATATCCTTCGGGGCAGTGCTTTTTAAGGCACTGCCCCTTAGCGCATGTAAAGGAGGAAAGACCATGGAACCTTTTCTTGGCATACTGATGCTGGATACCCGTTTCCCGAGGATCCCGGGAGACGTGGGGAATCCGGAAAGCTTTGGTTTCCCCGTCCGGAAGCTGGTTGTGCGGAACGCCGACCCGAAGCGCGTGGTGGAGGAGGCGGATCCCGCGCTTCTTGAGCCCTTCATACAGGCAGCGGTGCAGCTGGAGCGGGAGGGCGCGTCGGCAGTCACCACGAGCTGCGGTTTTCTCGCCATGTTCCAGAAGGAGCTGGCTGCCGCGGTGCATATCCCGGTGCTGTCCTCTTCGCTTCTGCAGGTGCCGATGGTGCAGGCCATGCTTCCCGCGGGAAAGAGGGTGGGGATCATGACGGCGAACGCGTCCGCGCTTGGGGCAAGGCACTTTGCCGGGGCAGGGATCCTGAAGGGCACGGAGCCCTCCGGCCCGGACGATGGGCCCATGATCGTGTACGGCATGGAGGGGGGCACGCATTTTTATGAGATCTTCGTGAAGGACGGGACCTGCCTTGACAGGGACCGGGCGGAGGCGGAGATGGCGGCCCGGGCGAAGCAGATGGCAGAGGAGCATCCGGAGGTCGGCGCCATCGTCTTTGAATGCACCAACATGCCGCCCTATGCCGGAGCGGTGCGGAAGGCGACGGGGCTGCCGGTATACGATATCATTTCGCTCTGCACTTATGTGATGCGTGGAATGTGAAAGGAAACGCCGGAGAAACGCCTTCCGGCGTCTGCGTCTCCCTAAGCTAAGCATCCCCGCGCGTTCCGCAAGCCTCCCGTCTGGTGTATCAATTGTCCACCTGAATGAATATATATGTTCAAACGTGACGCATTATGCAAAATAATGTTGAAATATTCACTTGAAAATGCAATATTATACGCGAAACGAGGCGGGCATGTATAAGCACCGCAAGGATTCAGAAGAATCTGAAGGGAGGATCTTTTTATGAAGAAGACAATGAAAAGCGTGATGGCGATGTGCATGGCAGGCGTCATGGCGGCAGGCCTTGCAGCGTGCGGCGGAGGCAGCACGGCGACGACCGCGGCTCCGGCAGCGGCTCCTGCGGAGACGAAGGCCGCGGAGACCCAGGCTGCGGAGACCCAGGCTGCAGAGGCGAAGGCGGAGGAAACGAAGGCCGCTGAGACTCAGGCTGCATCCGGCGTCCAGGCGGCAGTGGACGAGATCCACATCGGCATGGTCAACCCGTTAAGCGGCGACAACGCGCTGTACGGCCTTGACCAGGTGCATGGCATGAGCCTTGCGATCGAGGAGATCAACGCGGCAGGCGGCGTCAACGGCGCGAAGCTGGTCCTTGAGGAGTATGACGACCAGGGCGATCCGCAGAACGCGGCGCGCGGCGCGCAGAAGTTCGCGGACGATGACAACATCGTCGCCATGGTAGGCTCGAGCCTTACGTCCTGCACCCTTGCGATCGTCCCGATCATCGACGACGCAGGCCTGGTCGAGTGCGTCGTGTCCTCGAGCTCGCCGTCCCTCGCGAACTGCAGCGATTATTTCTTCCGCATGGCAGTTCAGGACGCGCAGGTCGGACCGCAGATGGCAAAGGCGGCAATGAAGAAGGGCTACAACAAGATCCTCGTCATGTGCTCCAACAACGATTTCGGAAAGAACCTTGCCGGGAACCTCGTGAACTACGCGAAGGAGAACGGCGCGGAGATCGTGGACGAGATCGAGTACAATCCGGCGGACCAGGATTTCACCGCGATCCTGACCAAGGTGAAGGACGAGGCCCCCGAGGCGGTCGCGCTCTGCGGAACCGTCACGGACTGCGCGCTGATCATCAAGCAGATGAAGAACCTCGGCATCGAGTCCTACATCATCGGCCACACCTCCCTTTACAGCACCAACGCGCTTGAGATCGCCGGCGATGCGATGGAGGGCGTCGGCTGCGTCAGCGTCTATATCTCCACGAACCCGGATCCGCAGGTCCAGGAGTTCGTGAAGAAGTTCGAGGAGAAGT
>CACXDR010000099.1 GCA_902766415.1 uncultured Lachnospiraceae bacterium | reverse complement strand
TCCACGGTCAGGATCGCGCCGGTCTCTTTTGCCGCTTTTATCACGGCCTCCTCGTCCAGGGGCTTTAAGGTCATCATATCCAGCAGGCGCACGTTCACGCCTTTTTCACGGAGAGTTTCCGCGGCTGCCGCCGTTTTCTCCAGCATAATGCCGGAAGAAATGATCGTCAGGTCCGTGCCGTACTCTTTTACGGTAATCGCCTTGCCGAATTCAAATTTAAAGGTCTCAGGATCGTAGAAATCCGGCACCGCGTTCCGGTGGAGCCGGACGTACAGGGGGCCCGTAAAATCAACCGCCGCGTGCGCCAGGGCTTTTGCGGAAACGCCGTCCGACGGCTGGATGATGGTCAGGTTCGGGAAGGTCCTGGTAATGCCGATATCTTCCACGGCTGCGTGGGTCGCGCCGTCGCCGCCGACCTGGAGCCCGGTGTGGGTCCCGAGAATGGTGACGTTCAGATTCGGATGACAGACGAAAGTCCTGACCTGCTCGCAGGCGCGCATCGTCGCAAATACCGCGAAGGTGGAAAGAAATACCTTGTTTCCGCAGCTCGCCATGCCCGCTGCCGTCGCGACCATATCCTGCTCCGCGATTCCCATCGTAAACGCCCTGTCCGGGAACAGTTCCTGGAAATGCTCCAGGTTGCAGGCTTTGGTGTCCGCGTTCAGGACGACAAAATCCTCCCTGGTCTTTCCGATCTCACAAAGCTCGTTTCCGAATATATGACGGTCCGCAATTGTCTTCGCCATCAGACCACACCTCCTTTTTCAATCTGGGACAGAGCTGTCTGCATCTCTGCCTGGCTGGGCGCCTTGCCGTGCCAGCCGGAATCGTCCTCCATAAAGTCAACGCCTCTGCCTTTGACAGTCCGCATGAGGATCACAACCGGGTGGCGCATCGTCTTCGCGGTGTGCAGCGCCGTAAGGATGTCCTTCATGTTATGGCCGTTGACCTCAACGACCTTCCAGCCGAAGGCGCGCCACTTGTCGCCGATAGGCTCCACGGTCATGATATCGTTGACCCAGCCGTTGATCTGGACGCCGTTGCAGTCCACGATCGCCACAAGGTTGTTCAGGTCATGGTGTCCCGCAGACATTGCAGCCTCCCACACAAGGCCCTCCTGCAGCTCGCCGTCGCCCAGCATGCAGTAGGTCATGTAATCCTTTCCGTGGACCTTCGCGGAAAGCTGGGTGCCGACCGCTACCGCCAGGCCGTTTCCGAGGGAGCCGGTGCTGATGTCGATGCCCGGCGTGGTGTGCATGTCCGGATGCCCCTGGAGCATGGCGCCGTACTCGCGGAGATGGTTCAGCTCCTCCGGATCAAAGAAGCCCCGGCGTGCCAGGCAGCTGTACAGTGCCGGGCAGGAATGGCCTTTCGAGAGAATGAAGCGGTCCCTGTCCTCCCACTGCGGATTCTTCGGGTCGATATTCATAACATGGAAATACAGTGCCGTGATCATGTCGGATGCAGACAGCGATCCGCCCGGATGGCCGGCGCCTGCCTTCGTGATCATTGAGATGATATCCTGACGAGTCTGTACTGCCTGCTCTTCCAGGCGCTTCACATCCTCCTCCGTAAAGTAGAACCGACTTGCTCCCATAAATGCAGTCTCCTTTCCTGCGCGTTCTGTTCCAGAGCGTTTTCCTGTGCTCTGGTTATAGTTTATACCAACCTTCACACAAATCAAATTATACCTTGTGAGAGCAGGTATCACAAAAAGTGATATCTGCTTGACAGGGTCCGGAGCTTCACAGTAAGCTGATACCGTATTCCGTACCATATAAGGATCACATACACCGGCAGAATAGCCGGAAGCTGTTTACAGAGAGGAGAATGCGCATGGATCTCACGGTGATGAATTACGTGGTCAATGTCGCGGACTGCGGAAATATGAGCCTGGCAGCGGAAGCCTGCCACGTCGGCCAGCCTGCATTATCCCAGCAGATCTCAAGGCTTGAAAAGGAGCTCGGGGTGCGCCTGTTCTACCGGAATCCCAGGGGAGTCGTCCCGACGGAGGCAGGCACGGAATTCGTGCGGCGCGCCAGGGAGATCCTCCGCAGCACGGAAGAACTGTCGGAGCAGATGTCCGCATACGCCGGGATGCACAAGGGGTCGCTCACCATCGGCCTCATCACCAGCCTTCAGTGCATCGAATTCGGCTCCATGCTCTCCGCCTTCGTACATGCCTATCCGGATATTTCCTTCAGTATCCGTCAGTTCGGTACTTACCAGCTGGCCGATCTTCTCATGGAGCGGAAGATCGATCTCGCCTTTCTGAACCTTCCGCCGCAGGGCCTCCCTTCCCAGCTTTCCTTTGAGCATCTGGGAAAAGACAGGTATGCCCTGGCTGTCCCCTTTGACCACCCGCTTGCGGCCCGGGCCGGCCGGGAAGAAGCCGCGGCGCCGGGCGCGGATCAGGAGGACGACAGCGCAAAGGATGCCGCAGGCGTCAGCATGCGGGAGCTGAAGGATGAACGCTTCATCTTTCACCAGCCCTGGCAGGTCGCGTCGGAGCTCGTGCTGGCCGCCTGCCGCGACGCCGGCTTTGAACCGAACATCGTGTGCCGTTCCGGGGAGCCTACCACCTCCATATACATGGTCCAGGGCGGGATGGGGATCGCGCTGTTCCCGGAGGAGGAGTTCCAGAGCCGCCAGCTTGACGGTATCCAGAGGCTGCGCATCAAGGAAGATATCATCAAGGAAGTGGGCGTCGCCTGGAGAAAGGATTCCGAATCCCCGCTGGTCACGGAGGCCGTACGCTTCGCAAAGGAATGGAGCCGGCTGGTGTAAGGACCGGAGAATTACAGACGCAAAAAAAACTGCCGCATGATCACATGCGGCAGTTTTTGCGTCCGTATTATCTGGCTTCATACCTCCCATACAGAGGCGGGAATCTTCTCCGGCCGGGATAACCCCGGCCCGTTCCTTACAGCTCCTTCGGGTCGATGACGGTGCCGTCCGTCCAGATCCTCTCAAGGTTGTAGAACCTGCGGTCCTCGCTGTTGAAGATGTGGACCACGACGTCCTGGTAGTCAAGAAGGATCCACGTGCCGGACTGGTAGCCCTCCTTCTGCTTCGGCTCGACGCCGGCCTTGCCAAGCTTCATCTCGATCTCGTCGGAGATCGCCTGGGTCTGGCGCTGGTTCGTGCCGCTCGCGAGGATGAAGTAGTCCGCGATCACGGAGATCTTCGAAATGTCGATGACCTTGATCTCCATACCCTTTTTCTCTTCGATCACGTTGCAGATGGTTTTTACGATTTCATTTGTCGTCATGATATCCATTCTCCTTCAGCCATATAAAACATTGTTCGGTCATGGGGTCCGTCATCACGCCCTTCCGGTCGAGATAATCAAGCGTGTCCCCGGTGATCCTGTAAACGCAGAACGTCAGGTCCCGGAAGGCAAGCGCCCGCATCTCGGGAAGGTCGTCCGCCTTAAATCTGTTCGGCTCGATATAATCCGCCGTAAAGACGATCTTTTCAAGCAGCGTCATGCCGCCGTGCCCTGTGGTATGCCACCGGATGGCGTTCAGGATCTCCGGATCCTCGACGCCGTATTTTTCCCTGGCGACATAAGGGCCGATCACCGCGTGCAGCACCTGCGGCGCGCGGAGCTCCGCGTCTGTGAAGCGGTGTCCGCGTTCCTCTCCCATCTTTAAAAGCTCCTTCTCGCGGAACTCCTTCGCGCAGTCGTGAAGAAGGCCCGCAAGCTCGGCTTTTTCGACATCGGCCCCGTAACGCATGGCCAGGCAGGCCGATGTGTACGCGACACCGAGAGTGTGCTCGTAGCGGTTCGCGCTCAGGTTCTTCTGAAGCTTTTTCCTGATCCTGTCAAAGTATTCTCTGTCCATAATCTGATGTCCGTGGACTACTGTCCGTAAAGATGATGCGCGGCGATGTATTCAGCTACTGCGGGCGGCGTGAGCCGCGCTGCCTTTTTCTTTCCTGCCGCGTAGAGGGAACGGATGTACTCCGAGGAGATATCCACCTCCGGCGCGTGGATAAACTGCACCCTTGCGCCGAACTGCTCCTTCAGGAAGTCCGCCTGCTCCCCGAGCGACGCGTGGTTCTTCGCGTAGTCGCGGTCCGCGACGATGAGCGACACGTACTTCAGGATGGTCCCCGGCTCGTGCCAGTTCTGGAACTCGTAAAACGAATCAGCGCCGAGCACGAAATGGAACTGGCAGTCAGGATAGTCCGCGGTAAGCTCCGCGACCGTCTCGCTCGTGTAGGACTTCCCCTCGCGGCGGGTCTCGTAATCGGAGCATACAAAGCCCTTATACGGCTTTATGGCAAGCTCCACCATGGCGAAGCGGTCCCGGTAGTCCGTGATCCGCCGGCCGGTCTTGTGCGGCGGGTTCGGCGCCGGCATGAACCACACCTCGTCAAGCGAGAACTGCGCGTAAGCGTTCTCGGCAAGCTTCAGATGCCCGTTGTGGATGGGGTCGAAGGTCCCCCCGAGGATCGCGATCTGCTTCAAGGCAAGGCTCCCCTTTCTTTGTAAGGTACATGCTGCGGCTCCCGTGAGCTTTCTTATGCTCAGGCTCTCGGAAGGATGATCTTCCTGTTCTTTTCTTCCTTCGCCATCTTGTAAAGCACGATCTTTTTCCCGATGACCTGCACGACCTCGCTGTGCGTCCGTCCCGCAAGGGCTTCGGCCATCATGCGCGGGTCCTCCAGACAGTTCTGGAGCACGGAGATCTTGACCAGCTCACGTTTGTCGAGCGCCTCGCAGACCGCCTGCGTAAGCTCCGGGGTCAGCGCGGACTTCCCGATCTGGAAGACCGGGTCCGTGGTCATCGCGATGCTTTTCAGATAAGCGCGCTGCTTACTGTTCATATTTTACCTCTGATCATTTGTAGTAGTCAAACGCGTGGCCGTACATATGCACGGTGTCGCCCTCACTGATCCCCATAGCCTCAAGCTCGTCGAGGATCCCGTTGTTCTTCAGGAACTTCTGGAAGAAGTCAAAGCCCTTCTCAGACTCAAGGTTCGTGTAGCCGAGCATCTTTTCAATGCGCGGTCCCTCCACGCGGAAGGAGCCGTCCGGATCACGCGTGACCGTGTAGGGCAGCGTGCGGTCTCCGGTGTAGTCGATCTCGATCTCCGGCTCGAATACCGTGGGCGTGCGGTCCATGGTGTTCAGGATCTTCAGGATCCCGTACTTCAGCTCCTTCAGTCCCTGTCCGGTCACTCCCGAGATCGGGTAGACCGGGATGTCCGGCTCGAACGCCCTGCGGATCGCTTCCACCGGGTCCTCCTCACCGTCCCCGCGGACGATGCTGTCGATCTTGTTCGCCGCGATGATCTGCGGCTTCTTTAAGATCTCCGGATCGTACTTCACGAGCTCCTCGCGGATCTTTAAAATATCATCCACGGGGTCGCGCCCCTCGACAGACGCCGCGTCCACCACGTGCACCAGGACCTTGGTCCTTTCGACGTGCTTCAGGAAATCGTAGCCTAAGCCGACGCCCTCCGACGCGCCCTCGATGAGTCCCGGGAGGTCCGCCATGACGAAGCCCTCGCCGTCCTCCATATCCACCACGCCGAGATGCGGCGTGAGCGTTGTGAAATGGTAGTTCGCGATCTCCGGCTTCGCGTTCGAGACACGGCTCAGAAGGGTCGATTTCCCGACGTTCGGGAAGCCCACCAGGCCGACGTCCGCGATGACCTTAAGCTCCAGGCGGACAAAGATCCCCTTGCCGGGCTGTCCGGGCTTCGCGTAGTTCGGAGCCTGCATGGTGGCTGTCGCGAAATGCATGTTGCCGATGCCGCCCCTGCCGCCGCGGAGGATCACCTTCCTGCGGTTCTCCCCTGACATGTCGGCGATGACCTTGCCCGTCTCGTCGTCGCGGATCACGGTCCCCTCCGGGACGCGGATCACGAGGTCCTCCCCGTCGCTCCCGTGGCAGCGCTTCTTGCCGCCGGGTTCGCCGTTCTGAGCGACATATTTTCTTTTGTGGCGGAAATCCGTCAGGGTGTTAAGGCCGTCATAGACCTCGAACACGATGTCCCCGCCGCGCCCGCCGTCGCCGCCGTCCGGGCCGCCTGCCGGCACGAAAAGCTCACGGCGGAAGCTCACATGGCCGTCGCCGCCCTTGCCGGACTGGATAAAGATCTTTGCACTGTCCTGAAACATATTCTCCTCTTCTGCCGGTGCAGAAGGCGGCACGGCATTCCCGCCTGTCGCCCTTTATCTTTTTATAAAACAGGGCTTCATACGTTCTCGTATGAAGCCCGGTCAAACACTTATAGCTTTCGTCCCTTCCGGGACCGCTCATTCATCACTCTGCAGCTTCTGCAGCAGCTTCCGCTCTCGGATAAACGGAAACCTTCTTGCGGTACTTGCCCCATCTCTCGAAACGGACAACTCCGTCGACCTTCGCGAAAAGCGTATCATCGGCGCCTCTGCCGACATTGGTTCCCGGATGAATGTGAGTGCCGCGCTGTCTGTAAAGGATGTTGCCTGCCAGAACAAACTGTCCGTCAGCCCTCTTCGCGCCAAGGCGCTTGGACTCGGAATCACGGCCGTTCTTGGTGGAGCCGACACCTTTCTTATGAGCATGCAGCTGAAGGTTCATTGTGAACAGCATCGTTACACCTCCTGATCTTGTATCGTCAAAAAGTTGCTGCCGTATGTTTCGCTGACCGCCCGCAGCCCAAGCATGCAGGACGTAAGAAGCAGTACGGCTTTTTCGTTCTCCGTATCGGCGAGCCGGAACGAGAAATCCCCGTTCTCTTCGTTCACCTCGCAGGAGAACCGCGCGTCTGTCAGTTCAGACACAGAGTTCGCCAGGTTCAGTTCAAGCACCGATACCGCAGCGCAGATGATGTCCTTTCCGGACTCATCAAAATCCGCATGGCCGGTGGAACGGAACCCGATCAGTTCATTCCGCTCACTGCGGAACGTCCGGACCCTGATCATACAGTCTCTCAGGCGTTGATCTTGTCGATCTTGACCTGGGTATAAAGCTGTCTGTGGCCGTTCTTCTTGTGATAGCCAAGCTTCGCCTTGTACTTGTAGACAATGACCTTCTTCGCCTTTGCCTCGCGTAAAACAGTTGCGGTAACAGCAGCACCGTCAACCGTCGGAGTCCCGATCACGAGCTCCCCGTTGTTCACTGCCAGGACCTGATCAAAGGTAACAGTCTGGCCAGCCTCAGCTCCAAGCTTTTCTACCTTAATGATATCGCCCTCTGATACCTTATACTGCTTACCTCCGGTAGCAATAATCGCGTACATATGGCACCTCCTCTTTATCATTACTCGCCAACTGCGGCGTCCATGAAGACATGGCACTTACAAGCCCCGTTGTGCGGCATACCATGATATTATACTGTCACGTTTTTTTTCTGTCAACCGGAAATTTGACGTCCTGCGAGGCGGTCCTTTAAAGGTTTTCCCGCCTTTTTCCGGGTGATCTCCACAAGGTGGAGGCCGGTGAGGTCGACGATCTCGGTCTTTACCGGATCCGATGCGGCGAGCGCCCTTAAGCGCTCCATCAGCGCCTCCCGGAGCTCCTTCGAATGCAGGTCGATAAAATCCGCCACGATGATCCCGGACAGGTTCCTTAACCGGAGCTGCCGCATGATCTCGTCCGCGGCCTCCTCGTCCGTCCTCCGTACCGTCTCCTCCTTCGTGCCCTTCCGGTCCGTCTTTCCCGTATTTACGTCGATCACGGTCATGGCCTCTGTCGGCTCGATGACCAGGTAGCCGCCGCTCTTCAGCCACACGTTTTTTGCAAGGGCCGACCCGACGACGGTCTCAAGGGAATACACGGAGGAAAGCGGGAGGACCCTGTCGCTGTAAAAGCGCACCGGCACGCCGGTCCCCGAAGCCTTTTTCAGCGCCGTTTCCGTCCGGAAGCGTTCCGGGAGCTTCTGCCGGTAGGCAGCCTCCTCCTCCGGGGCGGACCCGGTCAGCGCCTCATAGACCGCCGGCAGGTCCGTGACGATCTCGGCGTCCCTGTTCCTGTACCGCCGCGCCAGGAAGAGCCATTCCGGCTCCGCCGCCTTAAGGAGCGCGGGCGCGGCCGCGAACTGCGCCTTCCTGAGGATCTCCGGGTCCCCGGCCTCGCGGAAGCGCCCGGTCACGGACGGCCCCTTGGTCTTCTGCGCGTCCTTTTTGACCTTCACGATGAGCGCGTCCCCCTCGCGGAGCCGGTCGTGGGCCGCGCCGTCAGAAAAGCGGAACGCGCCGGCATCGACCGCGTCGAGAAACGCGGGGAGCGGCGCCCCGATGTCCACGAAGGCGGCGTTGATGTTCTTCACGATATTCTTTACGCGCCCGGAATAGATGTTCCCGACAAGGGAGTCCGCGGCGCCCTCAAAGTTCAGCTCGCAGGCCGCGCCGTCCTCGAAAAAGCAGGTGAGGATCCCGCCGCGGAAGCCCGCGATGACCAGCTTATCCGATGTATTCGCCATAGGATCCAAGCGTCCTCATTTCCGCGTCGTAAAGCTCCGTGCGCACCGTGATCCGCTTTCTTTCACGCAGCGCGCTGCCGTGCTCCGTCCCGAAGAAGGCCTCCAGAAGGAGCTCCGGCTTAAGGTTCGCCTCGCTCCCCTGCGCGACGCGCATGAAGAGCCCGCCGTCCTTCACGGCCAGGGAAAAGATCATGGGGCGGATGTCGACCTCCCGCTCGTTTCCCTTCTTTCCCTTCTTGATGATCACGATCTCCTCCTTTTCAAGGAGCTCGCCGACTGCCAGGGAAAGAGTCTCCGCGTCGGCGCTGTAGAGATCGCGCCCGGCTTCCTCCGCCTCCAGGGCGTCGTACCGGTCCATGCCCTCCGGGAGAAAATGCACCGTGTAGTCCGCCGCGTGGACGACCGCCATGCAGTTCTTCGCGTCGTCCGGGATCTTTAAAAAGCTCAGGATCCTCATCCCCTCCGCCATCTCGCGGTCGAGCCGCTCCGCGTACTCGCCGCTCCGGAAGGTCTCCTCCGCGCCGTCCTCGAGACGGATGTCGAAGTATTCCGCTGTTCCCTCCAGTCCCATGCCAAGCGGCGCGGCGAACGACATGACCTGGTGCGGGGAAAAGCCCTCGCTGTATTTTACCGGAAGGCCCGCGCGGCGGATCGCCTTCTGGAAATAGCGCATGATGTCAAGATGGCCGACGAACCGGAGGTTCCCCTGCTTTGAGAATTTAATTCTTGCCTTCAAAACAGACACCTCCGTTGTACTTTCTCGCGCCGCAGCCGGCGCAGCCCTGCCTGCAGTTCGGCGTCACCCTGCCCTCCATGGCGGCAAGCCACTCGCGCTTTAAAAACTCCTTCGTCACGCCGCAGTCGATGAAGTCCCAGGGAAGGAGCTCGTCGAGCGGCCGCTCCCTGAGCGTGTAGAAGTCCATATCGACGCCGCACTCCGCAAAGCTCTCCTTCCAGCGCGCAAAGTCGAAGGACTCGGTCCAGGAATCGTAGAGCGCGCCCTTCCTGTAGGCGGTCTCGATGGCTTTCGAGACGCGGCGGTCTCCGCGCGCGAAGACGCCCTCAAGGATCGTGGTGTCCGCGTCGTGATACTGGTACCTCAGGCTCTTCCAGTTCTGCTCGCCGCGGAAGGTCTCCTTTACTAAGCGCGCGCGCTCTATATATTCCTCAGGGGTGTACATCCTTGCCCACTGGAACGGCGTGAACGGCTTCGGCACGAAGAAGGAGGAGCTTGCGGAGATCTGCACCCGCCCGGTGCGCTCCTGCTTCGGGATCTCGTCGTAGAACATCTCCGCGACACGCTCGCAGAGGTCCGGGATGCCCTTCCTGTCCTCCTCGGTCTCCGTGGGAAGGCCGAGCATGAAGTAGAACTTCACCTTCGTCCAGCCTCCCTTAAAGGCGCTCAGCGCGCCCTGCATGATGTCCTCCTCGGTGAGGCCCTTGTTGATGACGTCGCGGAGCCTCTGGGTCCCCGCCTCCGGCGCGAAGGTGAGCGACGACTTCTTCACGTCCTGGATCTTCGACATGACGTCGAGCGAGAACGCGTCGATCCTGAGGGACGGGAGGGAGATGTTCACCTTCCTCTCGTCCGTCAGCCGGATGAGCCAGTTCAGGAATTCCTCAAGGCCCGAATAGTCGCTTGAGCTTAAGGAGCTTAACGAGATCTCCTCGTTTCCTGAGATCCGAAGCATCTTCTCCGCGTAGCGCTTCAGGTACTCCACGGAATGCTCCCTCTGGGGGCGGTACACATTGCCCGCCTGGCAGAACCTGCAGCCGCGGATACAGCCGCGCATGAGCTCCACCACGGCGCGGTCCTGGGTCACCTTGATGAACGGGACCAGGGGCGCTTCGATGAAGGGCGCTGTGTCAAGGTCGCTGACGACCTGCCGCACGACCTTCGCGGGAACGTCCGGATACTTCGGATCAAAGGACGCAAGCGTCCCGTCCGCATTGTACGCCGGCTCGTAGAGGGACGGGACGTAGATGCCCGGGACCACGGCGGCGGCGCGCAGGAACTCCGCGCGGGAACGCCCTGCCTTCTTGTATTCGATGTAGAGGTCGATCAGGCGGTCGTAGACCACCTCGCCCTCCCCCATGTAGAAAAGATCAAAGAACGGCGCGATGGGCTCGGGATTATAGGTGCAGGGGCCCCCGCCGATCACGATGGGACATCCGTCCGTCCTGTCCTCCGCGTGGAGCGGGATGCCGGACAGGTCCAGCACCTGGAGGATGTTCGTATAGCACATCTCGTACTGGATCGTGATCCCCAGGAAATCGCACTCCTTCACGGGCCGCTGGCTTTCCAGCGTAAAGAGCGGGATATGCCGCTCCCGCATGACGCGGTCCAGGTCCGTCCAGGGGGAAAAGACCCGTTCGCAGAAGACGTCCGGGCGGCTGTTGAACATACTGTAAAGGATCTGGATGCCCAGATGGCTCATCCCGATCTCATAAACATCCGGAAAGCACATGGCAAAACGCACTGCCGCGCTTTCCGGATCCTTTTCCGCCATATTGATCTCCCCGCCGATATAGCGGGCGGGCTGCTGTATGGATAACAGCAGCTCGTCGTCAAGTGCCAGTTTTCGCATAATTCTTCCTTCAGCGGTTCGCGAGCTCCTGCATGATATCCTCCCAGGTCACGCCGCGCTCGACCATAAGCACCATGGCGTGATACAGGAAATCCGCGATCTCGTATTTGATCTCCTCCGGGTCCGGGTTCTTCGCGGCGATCACGATCTCCGTCGCTTCCTCCCCGACCTTCTTCAGGATCTTGTCGATCCCCTTGTCAAAAAGATAATTCGTGTAGGACCCGGCCTTCGGGTGGGCCTTCCTGTCCTTTATGACCTGGTAGTCGTCCTCCAGGATCCTGTGCGGGTTCTTCCGCACGCCCGGAAGCGACGTGACCTCGTTAAAGAAGCATGAACGGGAGCCCGTGTGGCACGCCGCGCCGACCTGGAACACCTTCGCGAGAAGCGTGTCGGAATCGCAGTCCAGCGTCAGGGACCTCACGTACTGGTAGTGCCCGGAGGTGTCTCCCTTGAGCCACAGCTCCTGCCTGGAACGCGACCAGTAGGTCATGCGGCCGCACTCCAGCGTCTTTAAGAACGCCTCCTCGTTCATGTACGCGACCATGAGGACGTCGAGGGTCCTGTAGTCCTGGACGACGACCGGCAGGAGCCCGTCAGAGCCCTTTTTGATCTTGTCCCAGGTCACGTCCGTCTCGAAGGTCTGCACCTCCACGCCGTCCTTCCGGAGCGCCTGCTTAAGCTCCATGAAGTCGGGCCTGACGCCGCCGTCACAGCGGACGATGACGCCGGAGACGCGGGGATCCTTCATCCGCCCCGCGATCACCTCATAAGAAGGCGGGACCATGACAAAGAACTCGCCCGGGTACCCCTCCGGCACTGGGAGCGGTCCAGCGTCCGCCGTGCCGGGGTCCGCGACGACCGCCGAGACATACCGGCAGACGTCCTCCTTCGCGCCTCCGGGGAGCTCCCCGCCCGCGGCAAGGAGGACGATCTTCCCCTTCCCGAAGCGCTCCGAGACCTCCCTGATGAGCGCGAGGTTCGTTTCCAGGGCAGCGTCAAGGAAGGCCGCCTCAGAGCCTGCGTAGAGATACTTCTTCACGTCCTCGGTCCTTTTCACGCGTCCGCCTGAAAGGATCGGCGCATCGACCTCGCGCGCAAGGCTCCGCACGAGGCCCATAAAGGCGTCATGGGACGCATCGTCCGCGGAAACGTCCGTAAGGAACAGTCCGTCCGCGCCGGAAAGGGAGGCCTTCAGGGCCTCCGCTGCGGTATCGGCGCCGGCGGTGAAGCCGGCATAGAGCTTTTTCTTCATGCTTTTCCTTCTTCCTGTACCAGGTCCTTGAGCCTCCGGATGATCTCCCCGATCCTCGCGCTCTCCCGCTTCATGGAAACGCGGTTCACGACGACGCGCGCGGAAAGGTCGCAGACCTTCTCGAGCACCGCAAGGCCGTTCTCCCTGAGCGTGCCGCCGGTCTCGACGATGTCCACGATGACCTCGGACAGCCCGACGATCGGCGCGAGCTCCACGGAGCCGTTCAGCTGGATGATCTCGACCGTCTGGTGCTTTTTATTGTAGAAATAATCGCGGGCGATATTCGGGTACTTCGTCGCGACGCGGATCTGCTCGTGATGCTTCAAAAGCTCCGCCGCGTCCTCCGGGCCGCAGACGCACATGCGGCATTTCCCGATCTTAAGGTCGAGGACCTCGAAAAGCTGGCGCCCCTCCTCAAGGATGGTGTCCTTGCCGACGATCCCCAGGTCCGCTGCCCCGTACTCCACGTAGGTCGGGACGTCGCTTGCCTTTGAGAGGAAGAAGCGGATCCCGAGTTCCTCGTTGACGAAGATCAGCTTCCTGGTCTTCTTGTCCTTGACCTCCTCACAGGGGTACCCGGCCCTGCCGAAATAGTCGATGGCCTGCATGGCAAGCCTCCCCTTCGCGAGGGCGACTGTGATATATCTCATGGCTTCAGTCCTCTTTCATAAGAATGAGCTCCCGGATGCCGTTCCGCTCCGCGTAGGCCCTGTACTCCCCGTCGCTTACCCGTTCGTCCCACAGCTGCGCCGCGACGCGCTTTCCCTCAAGGCGCATCCGCCGGATCAGCGCGGCCGCGCGCGCGGTATGGCGCTTCCGGTAGACGACCAGGGCCCCGGTCTTTTCGACCGGCAGGCTGATCTTCTGGCTCATGATGCAGGAAAGGACGCTGTCGATCCGCACCGCGAAGCCGACGGCCGGGCGGTCGGTGCCGAACTGGCTGAGCAGCCTGTCGTAGCGACCGCCGTTCACCAGGTAATCCCCGGTGCCGTAGGAGTAGGCCTTGAAGATCATGCCGGTGTAGTATTCGTACTGGCTGAGCATGCCGAGGTCAAAGCTTACGTATCCCGCAAGCCCGTAGATATCGATGATCTCAGCGATCTTTTCGAGCCGTTCGATCGCCGCGAGCGCGCGCGGGCTGTCCGTCAGGGTCCTCGCCGCGGAGATGTCCCCGATCCCCCCGAACAGCATGGGAAGGCGGATAAAGCACTCGCGGATCCTCCTGTCGCTCACGTGTGCCTCGGCAAACTCCTCGACGCCGAAGGAATTCTTGTTTTCGATGAGCTCGCGGAGCTCCCTGTCCTCCTCCTCCGTGAGGCCTGCCGCCTCGACGATCCCGCGGTAGAAATCCACCTCGCCGATCTCCACGTGGAAATCCGTAAGGCCGGCGGCCTTCAGGCACTCCACCGTCATGAGGACCATTTCCGTGTCCGCGTCCGCGGTGCTGTCGCCGATCAGCTCGGCGCCGCTCTGGGAGATCTCCTTCAGCCTGCCGGTGTAGTTCACGCTGTTAAGGAAGGTGTTCCCCAGGTAGCAGAGACGCACCGGCTGGGTCTCCTCGCGGAAAAACTTCGTCACGCACCGCGCGATGGCGGGCGTGATGTCCGGGCGCAGCACCAGCGTGTTGTTGTCCCGGTCAAAGAATTTGTACATCTCGCGGGAGGAAACGCTGCCGCGCTCCTGGTTGAAGATATCGAAGAATTCAAAGGTAGGGGTCTCGATGCGGTCGTACCCGAAGGACTTCAGCGTGCGGAGCACATGCTCCTCGATCAGGTCCTTCATCGCGCATTCATGTCCGTAGATGTCACGGACCCCGTCAGGGGTATGAAGAAGTGTATCCACTGTTCCAGCTCCTAAGCTTCTGAAAAGACATTTTTGCCTGCGGCAGCGGGCGGAAAAACGCCCGTCCCGCGCCGGCACTTTACCATGCTACCAAACGAAAGTATCCCTGTCAACCGCCGCGCCCCGCCAGCCGCCGCTTTTCCGGCAGCATCGTCCGCGGCGCGCTCCTCACGGCCTGCGGCGCTCTTCACTGTCTGCGGCGCTCTTCCCTGTCTGCGGCGCGTTACCCGCGGTCCCCGGCGCGGTCCCCGCGCTCTTCGCGGTCCTCGACGTACCAGGAAAGCGCCTCCAGGTAATGCACGGGAACGTCCCTCGTCTTCGGGATCCGGTAGCCCTTCCGCATCTCCTCATAGGTGAAGCTCTTCCGGCCGCCGCGCGCCATGCGCTCCCAGTAGACAAGGAGCTCCTCGAGCGGCATGAGGTAGATCTCGTCCCGCTCCGTAAAGCTGATGATGAGGAACGAGACACCTCCCTGCTCCCGGAAGTCCTTCATGAACTCGACCTGGTGCTCGTGGACGTTCGCGAGCGGGAACGTGTCCGCCGCGCATTCCTTCGCGTCAAAGCAGACCGGGATCCCCTGGACCGCGCCGATATAGTCCACCGTGCTCCGCCGGTCAAAGTAGGCGAGGGTGATATGCCGCGTCTCCTTGTCGATCTCCATCGGCGTGATCGGCGTAGGGATCTTCTGGATCAGCGCGATGCGGCTGCTTCTGTAGATCTCGTTTGTCGCGTTCAGAAGCTCCTCAAGGACCGATCCCCGGAGCCCCCGGTTTTTCCAGGTACCCACAGTATGACTTCCTCTTTCTTTCTGTCGTTTCGGCACGGGGTCCCCGCGGCCGATGCTCCGGCCCGCGCGCGGATCCGTTCCGCATCCTGCCGGAGATGTCCCCCGCCACCGGAAGGTTTATTCCGCGTTCCGCCGGACCAGGTCCTTCGTCCCCGGAAGGTTTCATCCCGCGTCCTTCCCGAAGATGTCCCCGGCTTCAGGGAACAGCGCCCTGAACGGCTCCGGGACCGGCGCCCTCAGCGTCCTTCCGGAAAGCGCCTTAAGCACCCCGTCCGTCTCCGGGAAGGTCAGCTCAAAGGCGTGGAGAAACTGATGACGGTACCCAGTAAGGGCCGCGCACCTCCTGTTCGCCTCCCTGTCCCCGTATTTCGGGTCCCCCAGGACCGGGTGCCCTGCGGATGCCAGGTGGGCGCGGATCTGGTGCGTGCGCCCGGTGATAAGATGCACCCTTAGAAGCGTGGAGCCGTCCGTGTACGCAAGCGGCACATAGGCGGTCCGGATCTCCCTGTCCTCAGGCGAGGCAGGCTTCTTTAAGACCGCCACCCGGTTGGTCCGCGCGTCCTTCCTTAAATACCCCCGGATCTCCATGCCCTCCGCGACCCTGCCCGCGACCGCCGCGAGATAATACTTTCCCGCGTCCCGGTCCTTCAGGATCCTTGACAGCTCCTGAAGCGCCGGAAGGGTCTTTCCGAACAGGAGGAGCCCTGTGGTGTTCCGGTCAAGGCGGTTCACGACGGAGGGGGTAAATGCCTCCTCCCCGCCGCCGCACCAGCTTAAAAGGTACTCGTTCGCGGAGACGTCGCCCGGCTCCGCCTTCTGGGAAAGCATGCCTGCCGGCTTGTTGTACGCGAGGACGTGGCTGTCCTCGTAGACGATGCGGCCGGGGAGCCCTGCCCTGCCCGGGTCCGGGAGGTCCTTACGCCCGCCCTGTTCCGTCCTGAACTTCGCGATGGTCTCATCGGAAAGCCAGAGCGTGACCACGTCGTCCTTTTCCAGCCTTTCGGCGCCGGTGCATTTCCCGCCGTTCAGGGTAATGTTCTTTTTCCTCAGCATCCTGAAAAGGAAGCCCGGTGCCGCCTGGTCAAGATATTTTTTTAGGAACTTGTCGAGGCGCTGTCCTGCCTCGTTCATGCCGATCCTGATCTCTTTCAATGAAAAGCCCCCTGTCCCTGTTAATAGGAAAGACGGAAAAGAAGGGCTATGACGCGCGGGACCTCCTCCGTCTCTTCGGGTGCCGCCGGCGGAAGCTTTTCAAGCGAGGCAAAGAAGGCCTCGCGTTCCGTATAGACGCGGACCTTCGGCCGCAGCTTTTCAAGATTCAGGCAGCGCTTCAGATGCCCCTCAAGGGCCTCCGCGTCCTTCCCGTTCCCGCCCGCAAGGCATACAAGGACCAGCCCCTCCTTCACGAGGCAGAGGTCCGCCGGGAAGATCTTTTCCCTCGTCGTGAAAACCAGCTCGTAGAGAAGCTCTCCCCTGTCCGAAAACGCGCCGGCCCTTTCCAGCTCGTTTTTCTTAAGGCTCCTGTACTTTCCCATTGCAAGAAGCGGCGCCGCGGTGTTCGCGAGCGGGACCGCGAGCACGATCCCCGCCACCATGATGAACATCCTCGTATTCCCGGAAAAACGGCCGGATACCTTTACAAGCGCCGCGATCAGAAGGATCAGCACCGCCGCGAAGGCCGCCTGCCGGAGGATATGACGGTCCCGGTAGCCGGGTGTTCCTTTTCCAAGATCCATAGAGGTCCCTCCCGGTCACAGATCGAATAGTTTCAGGATAAGTCCCTGAGGCAGGACCTTCGTCACAGCCTGCAGCGCCTTTACGGGAAGTCCGTACACAGACACCGCCCGTCCGCGGAACGCGTCGAACAGCGCCTTCGAGACGACCTTTTCCGTTTCCGCCATAAAGTACTTCTTGTACCAGGGTGTCTCCGCGTTCTCCTCCGCGGTCGTAAAGAACTCCGTATCGACCGGACCCGGACAGACTGCTGTCACCGTGATGCCCCGCCCGGAGAGCTCCTTCCCGAGCGCCATGCTGTAGCTCAGCACATAGGCCTTCGTCGCGGCGTAGACCGCGAAGCCCGGCTGCGGGAGAAATGCCGCCGCGGAGGCAAAATTGATGATGCGCGCGTGCCGCGGCATGTATGGAAGGAGCGCCTCTGTAAGAAGGGAAAGCGACGCGCAGTTTAAACGGACCATCCCCTCCGTGTGGCGCGCGCTGATCTGCCCGGCTTTCCCGAGCTTCCCGTAGCCTGCCGCGTTCACAAGGAGCATGACGCGGGCGCCTGCTTCCTTCACGGCAGCTTCAATGCCTTCAATGACCCTTCCGTCGGTCAGGTCGCCCGGGAACACGCGGATGCGCCCCGGGAACTCCTTCGCGAGTGCCTGAAGCAGCTCCTCACGCCTCGCCGTGACCCAGATCTCATCCAGCTTCTCAAACCGGTCCGCGATCTGCCGCACAGCCTCGCGTCCCATGCCGGACGATGCACCGCTCACCACCGCAATTTTCATAAGATCTCCCCGTAATCACTGATCATCCAGCCGGCAAGTTTCTTCTTCTGTTCCTCCATGAAGGCGGAAAAATCATCCCGCACCGCGCAGACCTGCATCCCCGCGTTGAGTCCCGCCTGGATCCCCTCCGGGATATCCTCGAACACCAGGCAGCGCTCCGGGGCCACGCCAAGCTTCGCCGCGACTGCAAAGTAGACGTCCGGCTTCGGCTTTCCTGCCTGCACCTCCTCGGAGGTGATGACCGCGCTGAAAAGGTCCCGCACGCCGAGCGAGCCAAGGACCGCCTCCACGAGCCGGCTCCCGTTGCTGGTCGCGATCCCGAGCGGGATCCCGCGCGCCGAAAGCTTCCGGACGAACGCCTCCGCGCCCGGCTTAAAGCCGACCTGTGTCCGGTACGTCTCCACCGTCATCTCCTCCCAGACATGCAGGATCTCCTCAATGCTCTCGGGAAGACGGAAGGTCTCCTTGAACCATACCGCCGTCTCATGGAAGCTTAGCCCCGCGATCCGCTTCTGGAGGTCCTCCGGATAGTCAAACCCTCTTGCCGCCAGGAACCTTACGTCGATGTCCTTCCAGATCCACATGGAATCCACAAGCGTCCCGTCAAGGTCGAAAATGACCGCGTCATAGTCCGAAACGTCGGGGACGGCGGACCTTATGCTGTACGAGAGCAGCACGCGCGTCTCCTCCTCCGTAAGCTGCCGGAACTCCCCCGGGCCGAGCTTCAGCCCTTCAAGGCTCAGCGGCCCCATCGAGAGCCGCTTAAGCGCCGTCACGGGACAGCCGAGGGAAGCGAACATCCGCTTCACCTGGTGGAACTTTCCTTCGTGAAGGACCAGCTCCGCAGGATCCCCCGCGCTTTTCAGCTCCGCGGGCAGGCATTTCGTCCCGTCGGGGAGCACGAGCCCCTCCCGGAACCGCTCCGCGCTGTCAGGCGGAAGCGTGCCCTCATAGCTCACCTCGTATACCTTCGGGACATGCCTGCCCGGCGCGAGCAGCCGGTGCACCAGGGCGCCGTCGTCCGTCACTAAAAGCAGCCCCTCGGTGTCGATGTCAAGGCGGCCGCAGGGCGCCATGTCCTTCCGCTTCAGGCCCATATAGGAGATCACCGTCTCATGGCGGCGGTCCTCCGTCGCGGAGATCACGCCCCGGGGCTTGTTCAGGACCCAGTACTCGAATTCCGCGCATGAAAAGGGGCGCCCGTCCAGTGTGAGCGCGTCCTTCTCCGGACAGACCTTCGTCTCCGGCCTGGTCACCGGGACGCCGTTCCTTAAGAAGCGTCCCGCTTTTATGATCTTTTTTACTTCCGAACGCGAACCCGCGCCCGCGTCCGCGAGCAGGCGGTCCGCCCTGATCTCTCTCATAGATCCTCTGTTTCCTACTGCATCCGCCATCCGGGCAGATACATGTTTTTAAGGCGCTGCCTGTCCTGCTTGACGAACCCCAGCGGGAATCCGTCCACGCAGAGAAGGCGTACGCCCTTTCCCTCTTCATCTGCCTCCACGGTCTCTCCGCGGAGGTACCGGACCACGCGCGGGTCGCCGATCCCGAACAGCACAGGGTCCGGCCACTCGTCCTTCGTGAGGTTCATGGCAAGAGCCTGCGACGGGCGGAACCTTCCGTTCTTCAGCTGCCCGAGAAGGAGTCCCGTCCGGAGATACCGCAGTTCCTTCCGGTACGCCGCCGTATCCGGCAGGTAAGAAACATACTCCCCCTGGATCAGGATATTGCTTTCCTGAAACTCCCGGCGGATGATGCCCAAAAAGGCGGTAAGGTCCTCCGGAAGGGCGGCCTTCCTGTTTCTTCCCTGCGCCGTGCCGTACGACGGGCTCCCGCCGTACCCTGTTCCTGACACATACGCCGTTCCTTCGGAGGATGCCCGCTTCTCCCCTTTTTTCTTAAGACGCGCGACGAAATGCCCCTCCGCGCGCGCCTTGTGGGGAAGGAGCCTTACGCAGCCCGGCAGGAGCCAGGAATCCGTAAAGCCCTCACAGAGCGGGATCCTGTCAAGCTCGAACTCCGGATGGTCCGAAAGGAAGCGGATGATCTGGTCCTCGTCCTCGTGCGGGTTGTAGGTGCAGGTCGAATAAAGGAGCGTTCCGCCCTCCTTCAGCATCTCAGCAGCGTCGTCGAGCAGGACCCTCTGCACCGGGCAGTAGAAATCCTTCCCGTGCTCCTCCCACGCGCGGATGACTGCCGGATGCTTCCGGAACATGCCTTCCCCGGAGCAGGGCGCGTCCACAAGGATACGGTCGAACCAGTACGGGAACTCTTTTTTCAGCCTCGACGACTCCTCGCAGGTGATAAAGGCGTTGCCGATCCCGAAGACCTCGATATTCTTAAGAAGCGCCTTGGCGCGCGAGGCGCTCAGGTCGTTCGCGTAAAGCACGCCCCGGCCCTTCAGCGCCGCGCCGATCTCCGTCGTCTTCCCGCCCGGGGCCGCGCAGAGGTCCAGCACACGGTCGCCGGGCTCCGTGCCGAGCAGCGCCGCGCTCGACATGGCGGACGGCTCCTGGATATAGTAAAGCCCCGCGTAATAATAAGGACTCTTCGTGAAGCCCTTCTCCTCGGGGAGGTAGAAGCCGTTCTCCGTCCACGGCACACGGTCCGAAAGCTTAAGAAGTGCTGCGGCGTGTTCCGGCGTCGTCTTCAGCGTGTTGACGCGGAGGCCCGACTGCGGGGTCTCCCGGATGGATTCAAGGTAATCCGGGAACCCGTCCTTAAGAAGCTCCTTCATATCTTCAAGAAACGGCTCCGGCAGCCTTTTTACGTCCAAACTTCGCTCCTTCACTCAAAGCGGGCTCAGGAAGCAGAAGCGTCCCGGACCCGCGCGTCAAAAAAGTTTCCTCTATATACCGTAAAAGAGTCTGCACGAATGCAAACTCTTTCCGTGAATGCCTTCTCTTGCGGCGTGCCGCCTTTTTATTCCTCGCTGCCCACGCCCTGCGCGAGCTCCTTGCGGTTCGAGGAGACGATGTCGTAGCTTGACTGGAGCGTGGACTGAAGGTCGTTGAACCGGCTCTGCGCGCCGTCCATGGCGTGCGTGATGATGGTCTGCAGGCTCTTCAGCATCTCGTCCGTGTAGTTGATGGCGCCGAGCTTGATCCCGTTCGCCTCCGCAGTCGCGTTCTCCACGATGGTCTGCGCCTGTACGCGCGCGTCGTCCGTGAGCTTGTTCGCGGTCGCGTACGCCTTCTGCATGATCTCGTGCTCGTCCACCAGCTGCTCCGTCATACGGTTCGCCTCGGCCACCATGCTGTCCGCGCGTGCCTTCGCGTCGTTCAGGATCGCGTCCTGGTTGCTCACGATCTTCTGGCACTTCCGGATCTCATCCGGAACGGCCATGCGGAGCTCCACAAGCATCTCCCCAAGCTCCTCGCGGTTCACGATGATCTTGGAGCTCGACAGGGGATAGTTCTTGCACTGCTCAATATAATCCTCGATCTCGCCGATGATCTGTTCGATTCTGTTCATTGTTGATGCCTCTCTGAGATTTTCTTTCTGATCGCCTCCGCGACGCGCTCGTCGACGAACGCGGTGATATCCCCGCTGTAGGAAGCGATCTCCTTCACGATACTGGAACTCAGGTATGAATACTTCAGGTTCGTCGTAAGGAAGATCGTGTCGATATCCGGGGCGATGACACGGTTCGTCTGGGCGATCTGAAGCTCATATTCGAAATCCGTCACGGCACGCAGCCCGCGGACCATGACCTGCGCGCCCCTGCGCTTGCAGTAATCGATGGTAAGCCCGCCGAAAAGCTCGACCTCCGTGTTCGGAATGTCCCTGGTGATTTCCCGTAACATTGTAACACGTTCTTCAGGGGTGAACAACGGAGATTTTGCGCTGTTGTTGACGACCGCGATGATCAGCTTGTCAAACATTTTCGCGGCGCGGCGGATGATATCCACATGTCCGTTCGTAACAGGGTCGAAGCTTCCGGGATACACTGCAGTGGTCATTATTCAGGCCTTTCCAAGAAATACGTGCTTGTTCGTCTTGTATTCCTTATTTTTTATTAATTTATACCCCAATTCACTGAAATGAGCAATATCCGCATCAATTTTCATCTCAACGATGATCAGCGTGTCCTCCCCCGCGAGGTGGGAATCCCTGAGCGCGGAAAGCGCCGCGTCCTCAAGCCCCTTCCCGTAGGGCGGGTCCATGAAAATGATGTCGAAGGGCTTCTTCCTCACCGCCCCGATCCTCTGGATGGCGGCGACCGCGTCCTGGGTCATCACGTCAGCGAGGTCCGACAGATGCGTGTGCTTTAGATTCTCCTCGATGATCTTCACGGCCTTCGGGTTCCTGTCCACGATCGTCGCGTGAAGCGCGCCGCGGGACAGCGCCTCGATGGCGATCGCGCCGCTCCCGCCGAACAGGTCAAGGAACGAGCATCCCGGGACGCTGGTCTGGATCATGTTGAAAAGCGTCTCCTTGATGCGGTCCGTGGTAGGCCTGGTATCCTCACCGGGCAATGTTTTCAGAAGCAGCCGCCGCGCGGTGCCTGCTATGACTCTCATAGAACTCCTTTCCGGACTGTCTTTATGCGCCGGGTCCTGCCGGCATGACAGTCCCTGAGGACGGCCCGGAGGGCTGTCCGCCTGAAGCCGCGCCAGGTCCTGCCGATCCGCCCTGCGGAGATCCGGAGGACGATGCCCCCGGTCCTCCGGAGGAAGCTCCCGAGCCGGACGATGAAGCGCCCGACCCCGGGGAGGACTGGCCGGGACCTCCTGACGAGGCACCCGGTCCTGCGGACGTATTCTGGGAAGAACCGCCGGACGATGCTCCCGGCCCTGCGGACGTGCCGCCCGGCGCGGGCTGTACCGACGTTGCGCCCGGGGAAGGCTGCGCGGCCTGCGTCTCCGGCGCCGCTGTTGTCTGCGGCACTGCTGCCGTCGTCTCAGGCTGCGCTGCCGAAGGCGCCGGTCCCGGTCCTGCCGCCTGTGTTGCGGGTTCCGCGGGCTTTACGGCTGAAGCGGAGGTCTCCGGCGTGCCGGCTCCCTGGGGTGCCGGCTGCTGGGCAGGCTGCGTCTGGGCTGCCGCCGCTGTCGTCTCCGCTGCAGCTGCCGTCGTCTCCGCCGCCGCGGTCGTGGCCGCCGCTGCCGCGCCCTGCGCGGGCGTGGTTCCGGAAGACCCTGTCCCGCCGAGCGTGTACACGATGACCGGCGTTCCCGCGCTGATATTCTCAAAGATCTTCTTCGCGGCTGCCGGCGGCAGGTTCACGCAGCCGTGCGAGCCGTTCGTCTTGTAGATCTGGCCGCCGAAGGAGCTTCTCCAGTTCGCGTCGTGAAGTCCCTCGCCGCCGTTGAACGGCATCCACCAGTTGACGGGGGTCTCATAGTTCTCCCCGTGCAGGACGGCGTTCTTCTGCTTGTACGCGACCTGGAAGATCCCCGTGTGCGTGCCGTTGCCCTTCGAGGTATTGCCTGTCACGCAGTCCGTATCGATGACCACCTTGCCGTCCTTGTAATAATAGACATGCTGGGCGGTTATGTTTACCTCGACGTACGTATTCCCGTAGTCATTCCCGCTGAGAGACGCGGCTGTCTTTGAAAATTCCGGCGTCCTGTCCTCGATGGTCCCGGAGGCAAGGGCCGTTTTGATATGCTCCGCCTCGGCCCCCTGGTTCACGCGCCATCCGTAGCTTCCGCCGCGGATCGTAATGTTCTGTCCCCATGACGTATGGAAGGACTTCGCCTTGTTGTAGGTGTCGTACAGCATGGCGACCCTGGACACGAACTCCGATACCTTCGACTCGTCGAGCGAGACGTTTCCGTCCGCGTCCGCGGAAAGCCATTCGTGGACCGTATCGCCGTCAAGGAGGATCCCGTCCCCGTTCTTATAGCGGATCTTCGCGCTCAGATACTGGTTCAGGCGGCTTGCCGCCGCGTTCAGGGCAGCATCGTCCGCAAGGACGCCCGGCTTAAGGTAAATGCCGTCGGAAGCTTCAAAGTCCGCCTCGGGCTCGAGGGAAAGCACGGATTCCCGGACCAGCGCTTCCGCCGCGGCGGGATCCAGCGCCGTTCCGTTCTCCTCGGGGATGACCTCGTAGCCGGTCCCGGAGATATAGTCCGAAAGATGCGCGTCCTTCGGCGCGATAAAGGAGGACTCGTCCATGCAGGGCAGCGCCGCAAGCGCCTCCTTAAAGGCCTCCTCGTTCACCTCCGCGACCGTGTCCATATGATAGTCGTCTCCGGAGAAAAGGCGCGCCCCCCAGAGAAGGCGGTTCTGCCCGGAGATCAGGTTCTGCATGGTATCTCCGAACTGGTACTTGAGGCCGACCTCATCCCCGCGGATCACAGCGTCCTCGTTCCCGCGCGACCGGACGGTCAGGGTATAGCCCGCGACCTCGTCGTTCAGCGTCTGCTCCGCTTCCTCAGCGGTAAGGCCGGAAACGTCCACCCCGTTGAACGTCGTGTTCGGGAAGAATTTCCGGTGGTAGCCCATTCCCTTCACGCCGTAGGCGATGCAGAAAACAGCGGCAAGGCCCAGGGCGATGCCGGCAAGAGGCTTCTTCCAGCTCCCGCGCTTCGCCTCAGGTTCATCGTCGGTAAAATCCTCCACCTCATCGTCAGCCGGAGCTTCCGTTTCGTCGTCAGGATCCTCAGCTTCATCGTCAGCAGGATCCTCTGCCTCATCTTCCGCAGAATCCTCAGCTTCATCGCCTGCCGGAGCTTCTGCTTCCTTAGAGGCTGCTTTCTCAGAAGCTTCTTCCTCCGCGGCGTCCTCCTCACCGGTCAGGCCGTTCTCTGCGGTCAGCTCTTCCGGTGCTGCTTCATCTTCAGCCGCTTCCGCTTCATTTTCACGAAGGACTTCCTCCGGGACGTCTTCCGCCCCGGCTGCCTTCTCCTCTTTCTCTTCAGGGGCCGCCGGCTCCTGCCTTACGGCTTCAGCGGCGACTGTGCCTGTGCCTGCATCACCAGCGGCGGCAGCCGTGTCCGTACCGGTGACGGCAGCGGTGCCTGCACCGGCAGCAGCCGCCGCGCCCGCTACGACAGCGGCGCGCTCCGCGAGGCGGGCTGCCTTTTCGGCGATGGATTCCGCCCTGCGCTCCTGAACGGGTACTGCCGCTTCCGCGGCAGGCTCTTTCACCTGTTCCGGCTCCTCCGCCGGGATCTCCGCAGCAGGTTCTTTCTCCTGCTCCGGCTTCTCCGCCGGGGTCTCCTCTTCCTCTTCCTCGCCGAGGTCCAGGTCTTCAAGGTCCAGGTCTTCGATCTCCAACTCTTCGTCACGGACGCCGTCCGTGTTCCTGATCATCTCATCACTCATTCTTTAATAAATCTTTCCTGTCCCGGCCGGCAGGTCCCGGCCTTTGAAAAAACACAAAACATCCGGTGCCCTTCCTTCGGGAAGGTCACAGGATCACATCCTCCTTTAAGTGCGTCCCGGGCATCTCCGGAAGCGTTTCTCTCGATTCCACGGCTTCCTTTGCCGCCTGAAGCACTGAATAATCATTATAAATGTCCGCAAGAGGAAAAGTCAACTCTCCGGACTGGAGCGATCCGAACAGTTCACCCGGTCCCCGCATTTTCAGGTCCGCGGCAGCGATCTCGAAGCCGTCATTCGAGTTTTTCAGGATCTCAAGCCTCTCCTCCGCGTGCTGCGAGCGTTTCCCCATGACAAAGATGCAGTAGGACTGGTGCTTTCCCCGGCCGACCCGTCCCCGCAGCTGGTGCAGGGAAGCAAGGCCGAAGCGCTCGGCGTTCTCGATCATCATGACCGTGGCGTTCGGGACATCGACCCCGACCTCCACCACGGTGGTCGAAACAAGAATGTCCGTCCTGTGCGAGGCAAAGTCCTCCATCACCTTCAGCTTCTCTGCTTCCTTCATGCGCCCGTGCAGGACCGCGACCCGGGCAGTCCCCGCGAAGATCTCCGCGACCTTCGCGCCGTAATCTGTGACATTCTCCTCGTCGCAGAGCTCGCTCGCCTCGACGAGGGGGCAGATGATATAAGCCTGCCGCCCTGCCTCTACCTCCCGTTTGATATGCAGGAAGGCCTTCGGGCGGTCCTTTTTCCGGATCACCGCGTTCTTTACCGGGATCCGGCCCACCGGCTTCGTCTCGATCGTCGAGATGTCGAGGTCCCCGTACAGGATCACCGCGAGCGTCCGCGGGATGGGGGTCGCGCTCATGACCAGCATGTGCGGCGCAGGTCCCTTTTCCGCGAGGGCGCCGCGCTGCGCGACACCGAAGCGGTGCTGCTCGTCCGTCACGACGAGGGCAAGCCTTGAAAAGCGGACCGCGTCCTGGATCAGCGCGTGTGTACCTATTATAATATCCGCCTCGTGGGCGGCGATCCGCTCCTGGACCGCGCGCTTTTCGGCGGGCTTCAGTGACCCGGTGAGCAGCGCGAGGACCGGCTTCCGTTCCGCGTTTTCGAAAAGCGCGGTCATCGATTCGAAATGCTGCCGCGCGAGCACCTCCGTCGGGACCATGATCGCGCTCTGGAAGCCGTTCCGGAAAGCCGTGTACAGCGCGGTCACTGCGACCGCGGTCTTTCCGGAGCCCACGTCCCCCTGGATCAGGCGGTTCATGACGCGCCCCGAGGAAAGGTCGCGGGCGATATCCTCCGCAGCCTTCCGCTGCGCGTCCGTGAGCCGGAACGGCAGGAAGCCGGCCGCCTCCTTCAGCGCCTCCTCCGTCTGCATGGGGAATTCCGACGCGACCGCGTTCATCTGCTCCTTCAGCCTCCGCACGCCGGCGAGGAAGGAGAAAAAGCCGTCGAAAGCGATG
>CACXDR010000098.1 GCA_902766415.1 uncultured Lachnospiraceae bacterium | reverse complement strand
CTCGGTCGGCGGATTCTTTCTGAGGCTCTCCATGATGCCTGCCATCTTGTCCATGCCGGACAGGCCCGGGAACTCGGTGGAATCCACGAGGTTCAGGTAGCGGCCGTACTGTGCGTAGATCTCCTCCAGGCGCTGCTTGATGGAAGATCCGATAGAGCGGTAGTATGCCGCCATCTCGCAGATCAGCATGGAGCCGATGATGGCATCCTTGTCACGGACATACGGTCCTGCAAGGTATCCGTAGCTCTCCTCGAAACCGAAGATGAAGCGGTCCACCTCGCCCGCGGCTTCCAGGTTCGCGATCTGGTCGCCGATCCACTTGAAGCCGGTCAGCACGTGACGGAGCTCGACGCCGTAGTTCTCAGCGACCTTGTCAGCCAGCGGCGTGGAGACCAGGGACATGACAGCCACCGGATTCTTCGGCATGGTGCCCTTCTCGATGCGGCCGGCGCAGATGTAGTCGAGCAGCAGGACGCCCATCTCGTTACCGGAGACCAGCTCGTAGGAGCCGTCCGGGCACTTCATGGCAATGCCGACGCGGTCCGCGTCCGGATCCGTCGCAAGCATCAGGTCAGCGCCGGTCTCCTTCGCGAGCTCAAGGCCCTTTTCCAGCGCCGCGAAGATCTCG
The DNA here is from genome assembly GCA_902766415.1 of uncultured Lachnospiraceae bacterium. The sequence continues at coordinate 8,811 of CACXDR010000098.1, read as the reverse complement.
GGGTTCGGATAGGAGCAGGTCGTGAAGTAGCCGTTCGGATATTCCTGCTCCGGAACGATCGTGACGTCCGTGATGCCCATGTCCTTCAGGACCCTGGTGACCGGGACAAGGCCGGTGCCGTTTAACGGAGAGTAGACCAGCTTAAGGCCGGCGGTCTTCGCGAGGCCCGGACGGACCTGGCGTGCTTCGATCGCCTCGTACAGCGCTTCCTTGCAGTCATCGCCGACGAACTTGATAAGGCCCTTCTCGACGCCCTCCGAAAAGCTCATGTACTTCGCCCCGGTAAGGATGTCCGTCTTCTGGATCGCGTCATATACGACAGCGGCAGCATCGTCCGTCATCTGGCAGCCGTCAGGCCCGTAAGCCTTGTAGCCGTTGTACTGTGCGGGGTTGTGGGATGCGGTGACCATGATGCCCGCATTGCAGTTATAATAGCGGGTCGCGAAGGAAAGTGCCGGGACAGGCATAAGCTCGTCATAGATACGTACGTTGATGCCGTTCGCCGCAAGAACGCCGGCAGCGTCGCGGGCGAAATTCCAGCCCTTCAGGCGGCTGTCATAGCTGATCGCCACGGTCTGAGTGCCGCCCTGCGTTTTTACCCAGTCCGCAACACCCTGCGTTGCCTGGCGGACGACCCAGATATTCATCCGGTTCGTGCCAGCGCCGAGCGTGCCGCGGAGGCCCGCGGTACCGAATTTCAGGGCGACGGCGAAACGCTCCTTGATCGCGTTGTCGTCTCCCTCGATGTCACGGAGCTCCTTGCCCAGGTCAAAGTCGATAAGATCTGCTTCCAGCCAGCGCTTATAATCATCCTGATACATGTTACATCCCCCGTTCCTTATTATATTTTTCGTGCAGAAAATCTGTGGAACCATGTGTCATTCCGCTGATTTAACTATATCTGCTTTGCTTTTCACTGTCAATTCAAGGGTTCCCGCGGCAGGCCAAAAATACGCCTTCCGCGCCCCGTGAACGCTTATTCGTGCACGATCAGGCCGAAGCCCTCCTCCGTACGGACGACCTCCGCCGGGAACGCCCCGGGATGTTCGTCCATATAGGATTCGCACTCCTCCTGCACCTCATCATAGGAGACATCCGTTCCGAAGACCCGGATCTCCGCCCCGTCAGGCAAGCGGCAGACCTTTACCGCGCCCTCCTCCGAAATGACCGGGAGCCCGCTCACCTCCATGGACCGGAGCGCGGGCTCCGTCTCAAGGATCGTAGTGAATCCCGTGACCTCGAATATATCCAGGATGTCCCTGGAAGCGTTGATCACCGCAGGCTTCCGTTTTTCCTTCCTCGCGACCTGCAAAAGGATCCTGAGGCCCGCGCTTGAAATATACTCGAGCTGTCCGGCGTCGAAGATGATCTTCCTGTCCCCGGGCGCCGCGTTTACAAGCCCCATGATCCTTTCCTCCCATTCCGCCGCCCTCGCGGAATCGATCCGCCCTGTGAGGGCGATCTGTACCTCAGTCATGACAGCCTCTCCTTTCCGTCCGCCTGATCCTGAAACGCCTGGATGCCCGTTCCGGCAGCGGCGCTGCACGGCCCGGGAACCTGTATATTCATTATATCCGTGTTTTCCGGCCCTGTCATTACTTTTGAACACTCCGTGCCTCATGGAAAAACCTGTTCAAATTTCTTCCTGTTTTGCTATAATCGTTGCTGTAATCTTTGCTGTGACCGAAAAGGAAACGTCTCCCGCCGAAGGGAACGAAAAAAGCGCCGTCGGCGCAAAGCCGGAGTATAACGATATGAGCACTTCAGATGAAATGAATTATGGAGAACAGCTTTACAATGTCATGTTTGACATCGTCGGGAACAAGAAAAACGCGGGCTTCATCGAAAGCCTCCGCGGGGAGAACGCCGTCCTGACCTGCCTCCTGCACGGACAGGAGGCTCTCCATCCGGGCGAGCTCGCGGAACGTCTCTCTCTCGTTCCGGGCCGGATGGCGGATATCCTTAAGACGCTCGAGAAAAAGGGAATGATCCGCCGCGACCAGGATCCCGCGGACAGGCGCAGGGTCCTTGTCCGGATCACGCCGAAGGGCGCGCGAAGCGTAACGGAGCGCCGTGAGCAGATCCGCGGCCAGTACAGCGGCCTCTACCAGGCCCTCGGAGAGGAGGACACCGTAAAGCTCATAGCTCTGTTAAGGAAAATGAGCCGTTACTTTGAGGAAATGTGATCCGGACGATCATAAGGATCGTAAAATGTGTAAAAAAGCAGCCGTTTTGTGCATAGTTTGCAAAAACGGCTGCTTTTGGTTTGAAAGTCTGTTCATGTTTCGTATTGCGAAATAATTTTGCTTCATGTATACTTCAGAATCAGAAAGCGCTGTAAGGCGCCGGGACGGCGGACCGGTCCCCCGCATGGACCGCCCGCCTTGCTTTACCCCGGATATTTCGCAATGCGAACCATATAGCCCGGAACAACGGGCCCCTGATAAAGAAAAAAGGAGATCTTATGATCACAAAAGAAACCATCCACACACTGGGCGACCTTCTGGAAAGCGCGGCAGTAGACTATGAGAACCAGGTCTTCATCCGCTATGAAAAGGAAGGGATCGTTTTTGAGAAGGGCTACCGCACGTTCGCGATGGACACCCGCGCCGTCGCGCACTGGGTCACGATCAAAAGCGGCGAGGCGGGGAAAAAGCTCCGCGTCGCGCTGATCGGAAAATGCAGCTATGAATACCTGACCGTCCTCATGGGCGTTGCTGCCGCAGGCTGCATCGCCATCCCCATGGACGTGCAGCTCTCAAAGGAGGGCTTCGTCGAGAACCTGGACCGCGCGGAAGCGGACATGATCTTCTTCGACTACGAATTCCTCGCCGAGGCGGAGTACCTGAAGGAAGCCTGCGGAACCGTGAAGGAGATCGTCTGCATCCAGCAGCGCAAGCACCATTTCTCGACGCCGCAGATCCACAGGGAATACCGTATTCCCTCCTTTGATTACGGCGCGGAGCCCGAGGACTGCGCACTGGTCATCTTCACCTCCGGCACGACCGGGCACGGCAAGGGCGTCATGCTCTCCCACGCGAACCTTCTTGACAACCTGTTCAGCACGGACGACGGCCGCGAGACCTGCCTGAGCGTCCTGCCCATCCACCATGTCTTCTGCATCAGCGGCGACCTGCTCCTGGTCCTCCGCTACGGCAGCACGCTCTGCCTCTGCGACGACATCACAAAGTTCCTTTATTATATCGACCTCTTCCAGCCGACCATGCTGCGCATCGTCCCGATGATGGCCAAGATGCTCCTGAACCGCGTCGCGATCGCGGCGAAAAAGCATCCCGAGCAGGACCTTGAGCACCTGAAGGCCCAGATCATGGGCTCCCGCCTCCACAAGATCGTCAGCGGCGGCGGCTACCTCTCCGAGACGCTTGCGAGAGGCCTCGCGGACCTCGGCATCGTCACGGGACAGGGCTACGGCATGACCGAGTGCTCGCCGAAGATCTCCGCGCCGGACTACGGCAACCTCGACAAGGTCCGTTCCGTCGGCCGGCTCGTCCGCGGCTGCCAGGTGCGTTTTGTCAACGGCGAGATCCAGGTGAAGAGCCCGTCCGTCATGATGGGCTACATCAATGACCCGGAGCTTACCGCCGAGGCGCTCACCCCGGACGGCTGGCTCTGCACCGGCGACCTCGGCTACCTTGACGACGACGGCTACCTCTACCTGAACGGCCGCAAGAAGAACCTCATCATTCTGAGCAACGGCGAGAACGTTTCCCCGGAGATGATCGAGAACCGGTTCGACGGAGACCGCCTGATCCAGGACATCGTCGTTTACGGCGAGGGCGATACCATCGAGGCCGAGGTCTACCCGAACTTCGAGTACGCCCAGGCGCACGGCATCACCGATATCCCGGCTGCCATCAACGAGATCATTACGCTGCGGAACGGGGAGCTCCCGTCCTACGCGAAGATCTCCGGCTGCACTGTCCGCAGGCAGCCGTTCGAAAAGACCTCCTCGAAGAAGATCATCCGCAAGTCCTTCTCCGAAAAGGCCGCGGAAAAGAAGAGGAAGCTTCAGTCCCTCGTGAAGCCGGAGACCGAGCTCCAGCAGCAGCTTCTGGAAACCGTCACCGCAGTCCTCGGGGACGATGCTGTCGGCATCGATACGAATCTCTACCAGAGCGGTCTCGATTCCCTGGGCAGCATCATGCTGATCGAGGAGCTGCAGACCCGCTTCGGCACCGGCGTGACGCTCACGGAGCTCATGGACCACAACACGGTCCGGAGCCTCGAGGCGCTGGTCCTCGAAAAGAAGGCGCAGGTCCCGATGGACTACTCCGTGCGTCCGGCATACCCGCTCACAAGTATGATGATGTACTTTTCCTATGTCATCGCCGGGAACACGACCGGAAACCTTCCGTTCGCCTTCCGGCTTGACGATTCCGTCGACCTTGACCGCCTGAAGGACGCGTTCCGGAAGCTTATGGACGCGCATCCGATCTTAAAGGGCGTCATCAAGCCGACCCCGGAGAGGTACTACGCGCTCTTCAGGGACGATGCCCGCGAAATGAACATCCCCGTCGTGGACTGCACGGAGGCGGATGTCGAGGAAACGCTCCGCGGCATGCTGAAGCCGTTCCGCTACCGCGAGGACGACGATCTCGTGCACCTTTACCTCATCAGGACCGAGTCGCATAAGTACATGTTCTTTGACGTTGCCCACGTGATCGGCGACGGCATCACGATGAACATCCTCATGGAGGATCTTAAGAAGATCTACGATGGCGAGGAGGTCCCGAAGGAGTCCTACACCTTCTACGAGTATATCCTCGACGCGAAGGCGAAGGAGGACGCCGGCGTCCGCGGCCAGGACTGCGCCCGCGTCGACGAGCTGATGCGCGGCTACCGCATGCGCCACACCATCCTCACGCGCCACGACAGGCAGGACCAGACGAAGGGTATCTACGGCGTCATCCGCAGGAGGCTGGACCGCGTGGTCCGCAAGCAGGTGCTCTACTACTGCAAGAAGAACAACGTCTCCGAAAACGCGCTGTTCCTGTCCGCCTTCAACTACACCGCGGCGCTGTTCGCCGACAAGGATGATATCTTCGTGAACAGTATCCACAGCGGCCGCACCGACGGACGGTGGACCGGCCTTGCGGGCTGCCTCTTCAAGACCTACCTCTGCAGATACCAGCGTATCCCGCACGAGAAGGTCGACGAGCTGATCACCCGCACCGGCGCCCAGATCATGCAGACCATGAAGAACTACTCCCCGGTCTCCAGGATGGGCGACCTGTTCCTCCAGTACCAGGGCGACATTTTGTCCGTCCCGACGCCCGGCGAAAAGCCCGGCGAGCGCATGCACTGCCTGCAGCTTGATTCCCTGCCCTTCCACATGCAGATCATGTATGACGACCAGGGCTTCTACACCGAGCTGCGCTACTGGGAGAACCGCTTTGACAGGAAGCTCCTTGAGATCTTCCTGACCTGCTACGAGGAGATCATCCGCGCCATGATGGAGGAGACCTCCGTTCGCCGCCTGAAGCGCCACCTTCCGGACGAGGTGTTCCCGAAGCACTTCCGCATCCAGGGAAGCCGCCTCAACAAGGAGGCCGGGACGAACCTTCTGCCCGGCGTTCCGGACGGCCGCCTTGTCAAGGTCTACATCCTCGACGAAGCCTACCGGAAGAAGCCGTACGGCGCGTGGGGCCGGATGTACGTGATGGACTACCAGCCCGCGAAGGTCGGCGAGGTCATCGAGAACCCGTACGGTCCCGGAACGCTCTATGATACCGGCATGACCGCGAGGATCCTTCCGGACGGCACGGTCGACTTCCTCGAGACCTCCGGCAGGGAGGTCATGACGGACGGCGTCCACGGCCGCAGGTTCTTCGACCTGCCGGCGGTCGAGCAGACGCTCGTGTCCTGCAAGGGCATCCACCGCGCGGAAGCGTACCTTAAGTACAACCCCGTGACCAACGAAATGAATCTCTACGCGGACGTCAGCGCGGACGGCCTGTTCGACAAGGCCGACTGCCTTGAGTCCCTCAGCAAGACCTGCCCGCCGGAGCGCGTGCCGGTCGACCTGATCGAAGCCTGAATTCCGCCGCGCGCGTGCATCCTAAGCGGAGCGTAAGAAAAACCGCAGGCCCGGAGAAACGCTGTAAAGCGTATCTCCGGGCCTGCGGATCTTTTTTGGTTTCAGTACCTTGTTTCAGTACCGGTCCGGCTCCCCGCCTCCGCTCTAAAGGAGCATGCACAAAAGGAAGCCCGCGACGGCCCCGCCGAAGTGCGCGGCGTTGTCGATGCCTTCCGCGGTCATGCCGTAGTAGAATGAGAGCCCTCCGAAGATCATGACCTGCTTCGTATTGAGATCCAGGAGCCGTCCCCTGTTCCGTATGACGGCCCAGAGCAGGCCGCCGATCACGCCGAAGACCGCGCCGCTCGCGCCGGCGCACACGCTGAAGTCGCCGGTCCGCATGCAGTACCAGAGCGAGAACGCGTTCCCTCCCACCGCGCTCAGAAGGTAGAGAAGGAGATACCGCGCGTGCCCGAGCACCTGCTCGAGCCTGCCGCCCATGATAAGGAGGATCAGCATGTTGTTCGCGATGTGCGTGATCCCGAAGTGCATGAACGCCGAAGTGAGGAGGCGCCAGTATTCCCCTTCGTAAACGACGAGCGGGCCGTAGACCGCGCCGTAGTTCAGCATCGTCCCCGTATCCTCACTGCCGCCGTGCGTTTCGAGAAACAGGAAAAAGAGGATGTTCGCCGCGGCCAGCGCGGTGTTCACGGGCGCTTTTTTGTAATACGTTCCCGGATCCATGAAAGCTTACTCTCCCGGAGGGCCTGCCGGTCCGTCAGAGCGCGGCCGCGATCTTCTTCGCGAGCTCCGCCTGCTCCGCGGGGACAGAGGTGCCCGGCTTCCAGGCGACCATGGCCGGTCCGTCCTTGTAGCGCGGGATGATGTGCACGTGGAAATGGAACACGGTCTGCCCGGCTGCCGTGCCGTTGTTCTGCACGATGTTGAAGCCGTCGCAGCCCAGGCTCTCCTTCATGGCAGCGCCGATCCGGCCGGCAAGCCTGAACGCGGACGCGCAGCTCTTCTCCGGCAGGTCGGTGATGTCGGCGTGATGGTCCTTCGGGAGGATCAGCGCGTGGCCCTTCGACGCGGGATTCAGGTCCAGGATGACGCGGAAGGCAGTGTCCTCAAATACTGTGTCAGAGGGGATCTCCCCGTTCGCGATCTTACAGAAAATGCAGTTTTCGTCTTTCATAACAGTATACCTCCATCTTCATCATATACCGTCCCGCGCGGCCGGGCCGCCGGGGCTTTCCGTTTCCGATTATACCACAGTTCGGACGGTGTAAAAGCGGACATTCGCGATCCGCTTCGCTCCCTCCTCATGGACCGGAAGGTAAAATCATTTGTCCCTCCTCCCCTCCTGTAGTAGAATGTGCATGAAAGGACACGCAAGGTCCGGGGGAAGCTTCTTTCTTCTCCTGGGAGGCGTTCCGGGAAGGAGGCCCTGACTTGAAGAAAATCAACTGGAAGCATCTGCTTGGGATCCTGGCCCTGTCTCTTGTCTTAAGCTTCGCGACCGTGCACGCGCTCCGCCGCCTGCCGCTGCCCTTCTCCACGCAGTCCGCTAAGACGGACTTCGGCGATTTTTCCGGCAGCAGCGACTACGGCGGCAGCTGGGGCGGTTCCTCCGACTGGGGCAGCTCCTCCAGCTGGGACAGCTCTGACTGGGGCTACGGCGGCTACGGCGGCTACAGCTACGGGTACCACTACATCGACTGGGGCACCCTTCTTTTCTATATGATCATCCTGATCATACTTTACAACTCCGCCTCGAAACGGAAGCGCAGGCCCGGGTCGTCCGGGGTGCCGGTCCGGCCCGCGGAGAGCATGCAGTCCGCCGCTTCCGTGCGCGCGGCGCTGTCCGAGCTTCAGGAGCGTGACCCCGGCTTCAGCGAGTCGCGCTTCCTTGAGGACGTCGCGAACCTCTACATCCGGCTGCAGAACGCCTGGACCGACCGGGACCTTGAGCCGGTGCGCGCAAGGCTTTCCGAGGAGCTGTTCGCAGCGTCGAAGCGCGGCGTGGACCAGTATATCCGGACCCGCCGGACGAACCACGTGGACAGGATCGCCGTGCTCAGCACGGAGATCACCGGCTGCACGAAGGACAGCCTGAACGACACGATCCAGGTCCTTCTGAACACCAGGATCACAGACTATGTCACGGACGATGCTACCGGCAGGGTCGTGAGCGGCGACAGCCGGCGTGAGAAATTCATGACCTACCGCTGGACCCTGATCCGCACCCTCGGGAAGCAGACCTCCGTTTCCGGCACCGTCACCGCGAAATACTGCCCGCACTGCGGGGCGCCGCTGGACCTGAACCAGTCAGGCGTCTGCCCGTACTGCCGCTCGGTCCTGACAAGCGGCGACCACGACTGGGTCCTCACAAAGATCGAAGGACTCGCGCAGCGGACCGCGTGATCAAAAAGCACCGCGCCGGCTGAAGCTTCAGCCGGCGCGGTGCTTTAATATTCTCTTCTCTCCATCAGCAGTACTTTACGAGCGCCTCGAGGGGCTTCGACGCCTCGTGTCTCGGGGACGGGGCCGCGTCCTCCGCCGCGTAGCCAAGCGGAAGGAACATCACTGCCTGCTCATTCTCCGGAAGGCCGAACGCCTGCTCCGACCTCGTCGGGGGCATGTTGTTCACCCAGCAGGTGCCAAGCCCGAGCTCCGCTGCCTCGAGCATCATGTGCGTCGCGACGATCGCCACGTCCTGGCATCCGGAATCAAAGCCTTCCTCCTGGCCGTAGTGGTAGCATTCGTCGATATTG
>CACXDR010000097.1 GCA_902766415.1 uncultured Lachnospiraceae bacterium | reverse complement strand
CTCGATGTACGTTAGCCTCGCATGCAGGCCCATGCAAGCATGGCCTGTATACTCCCCCGGCTTTATCGCGCATCTCGCGGCTCACGCCGCTCGATGTACGTTAGCCTCGCATGCAGGCCCATGCAAGCATGGCCTGTATGCTCGGCCTTATCGCGCAAAAAGACCACGTCGGTCTCTCCCCTTCTGGGGAAGCGCGGCCTTCGTGGTCCGTCATCCGTATTCAGTGCCTTCCGCATCGCGCACACTGCCGCCCGAGCGGGCCCCCGGAAGCCTCCAGGGCCTCAGGGCCTTCAGGCCCTCATCCCTCTTCCTGAAGGATGTCCCCGATCTTCTCGACGGCGCTCCTGATCAGCGTCCCGGCGGAAGCGTCGGGCACACCTGCGACTATATTATCACAATGGTTCACGGGTATCAATATCCGCACCGCGTCCGCCTGCGCCGCGGCAAGCGCCATCGCCGGGGTGATCTCCCCGAACATGGAGTCCGCGATCACGATCCCGACCGGTCCGACGATAATGTCCGCCTTCCGGCACGCCACCAGCACCGCGTTCTCCCCCGACGCCGCGCGGTCCGCCCCGGCCTTCCGCATCGCGTCCGCAGCCGTCCCGTTGGTCCCCGCCGCGTAGACCGGCATCCCGGGAAATGCCTTCTTCAGGGCCTGCACGACCTGCCGGCCGATGCCGCCGCCCTGCCCGTCGATCACGACGATCTCAGGATCCTTTATTTTCATAGCTCAGCCCTCCGTACGAGGCGTCCTCTTAAGGACATGGTAGAAATCCGCGAACACGCGGTTGGAAAGGTCCAGCCCCTTTTCCGTCAGCTTAAGCTCCGGCGGGTCCGCCTTCAGAAGCTTCAGCACGGTGTGCTTCCTGATAGGGCCCCGGAACACGTCGAACATATTGAGCCCGAACCTGTGGAAGAACTCGCTCCCGGACACGCCGCGCGTCATCCTGAGGCCGAGGTACATAAACTCCTCCATCCGGTCCTCCAGGGACAGCGCCTCGATGTCCTGATAAAGCGGCGTCAGGTCCTCATGCATCCGGACCGCAAGGTAGGTCTTCAGGTCCTCCTCTGAATGGAACCTGTGGTCCAGCATCATGCTCGAGGCACCGAGCCCGAGCCCCAGGTACTCAGCGCCCGTCCAGTATCCGATGTTATGCCTGCACTCGTACCCCGGCCGCGCGTAGTTCGAGATCTCGTAGCGCGTGTAGCCGTGCTGCGCGAGGAGCTCCTTCGTCAGCGCGTACATCGCCCGGTCCGTCTCCTCGTCCGGCAGGAGCTTCTGCCCCTCGGGCGTGGAATACGCGGCATGCATGGGCGTCCCCGGCTCAAGGATCAGCGAGTACGCCGAAATGTGCTCCGGCTTCAAAAGGAGCACCTTCTTCAGGATGTGCTTCCAGCGGTCCAGGGTCTGGTACGGAATGGCGCTCATGAGGTCGATGTTCACGTTCCGGAAGCCTGCCGTGCGCACCGCCTCGTAGCTCCTAAGGAAATCCTCGTAGGTGTGGATGCGCCCGAGAAGCTTCAGCTCCGCGTCGTCCGCGGACTGGAGCCCCAGGCTGATCCGGTTCACGCCTGCCTGCCGGTAATACTCAAGCTTCTCACGGTCCAGGGTGCCGGGATTGCACTCGATGGTGATCTCGGCATCCCCCTCCACGGTAAAGCTCTCGTAGACCGCGTTCACGATGTTCGCGATTTGCAGGCCTGTCAGCACGGACGGAGTCCCGCCGCCGATGAAGACCGTCGTGACCTGGTATTCCGGGTAGACGGTGGCCTGCGCGCGGATCTCCTCGATCAGCTGGTTCACGTACGCGCGCCGCACCGTCTCGTCCGCGGGCGCGGAAAGGAAATCGCAGTACTGGCACTTCCGCTCGCAGAACGGGATGTGGATATAAAGTTCGAGCTTTTTCTTCTCACTCATCTCCCAGCTTCAGTACGCTCATGAACGCCTTCTGCGGCACCTCGACCGACCCGATCTGGCGCATGCGCTTCTTTCCTTCCTTCTGCTTCTCAAGAAGCTTCTTTTTTCTTGTGATATCGCCGCCGTAGCACTTCGCGAGGACGTCCTTCCTGAGCGCCTTCACCGTCTCGCGGGCGATGATCTTGGAGCCGATGGCTGCCTGGATCGGGATGTCGAAGAGATGCCGCGGGATCTCCTTCGTCAGCTTCTCGCAGATCTTCCGGGCCCGGCCGTAGGCCTTCTCCCGGTGGACGAT
>CACXDR010000096.1 GCA_902766415.1 uncultured Lachnospiraceae bacterium | reverse complement strand
ATCACCCAGGCGTAGGTCGGGATAAGCGGGAGGAACCGGTTTAAGATGGCGCCGGCCTGGTAGAACCCGAGGGCTATGATGAGGCCGGTCGTAAGGCTCTTGAAGGTGGGCTTCATGGGGGGCCGCTCCGGGACGGTGGTCCCGTCGTTTACAAGCTGTCCGTTCCCGGAAAGGGCCGGCTTCCGCCTGCCCAGATTGTTCGCCAGCGCGCCGAAGATGATCGCGATGACGTTGCCGAGGACCGTCGCCGGCGCGATCCTTGTGAGGATCATGCCCGCGTCCTGGTTCAGGACCTGCGCGTACATGGAGGAAAGCGGGACCGCGCCGGCCGTCATGCCGCCGCTCGTCATCGGGATCACGATATAGAGGACGCCCTCAAGAAAGCTTAAGCCTAACAGCATGGAAAGGAGGCCGGTCACCGTGACGCAGACGGCAAGCGAAAGGATCGCCGTCGGGAGAAGCTTTACCGTCGCCCGGATCAGGAGACCGCGGTCAATGTTGAACAGGCTCCCGCAGATCAGCGCGGAGATATAGAAGACCAGGAAGCCCTGGCGGTTCACGAACGCGTCCAGGATCTCCAGCGTCCCGCCGGGGACGAAGCCCGCCGCCCGGACCACGGCCGCGCCGAGAATGCAGATGACCGACCCGCCGAGATACGTCTTCACGACCGGGACGGTCCTCCCGAGCATGTTGAAGCCCTCGCCGAACACCATGAGGACAAGCATCCCTCCGACCATGCCGGAAGGGACGCTCGAGGTGTACATGGCCGCGATGGTCATTGCGAGGATACCGAGATATAAAGGAAGGGAAAAGCCGGCGACCGAAAACGCCGGCCGGTCCGGGGTACGTTTTTCTGCCATGGATGCGCTCCGGGGTGATATACTGGTAAAAGGCCCGCGGCAGCTGCCGCGCGTTCAATATACAACTAATAATTATATCAGCCCTTTCCGCGTTTTTATATACGGAAAACGGCCGGCGCCGGAAAACCGGCATAAAGGAGTACAGTATGAGATATCCCGCAGATCTTCGTGAAAACGGCAGCCTGGGCTTTATCGCCCCCTCCTTCGGATGCGCGACGGAGCCCTACCGCTCCGCCTTCCTGCGCGGGCAGGAGGTGCTGGGCACGCTCGGCTACCGGCTGAACCGGGGGCCGAACGCGCTCGCCGGAGCCGGGACCGGCATCAGCAATACCCCGGAGGCGTGCGGCGCGGAGGTGAACGAATACCTGACGGACCCGTCCCTTGACGCCGTGATCTCCTGCGGCGGCGGGGAGCTCATGTGCGAGGTCCTGGACCATATCGACTTTGACGCCATCCGGAACGCGGAGCCCGTCTGGTTCATGGGCTTTTCCGACAACACGAACCTTACCTTCCTCCTTCCGACGCTCTGCGACACCGCTGCCGTCTACGGGCCGAACGCGCCCGCGTTCGGTATGGACCCGTGGCACCCGGTGCTGGCGGACGCCCTCGCGCTTCTCTCCGGAAAAACGGACACCATCCACAGCTACGGCATGTGGGAAGCGGAGGGGCTGAAGGACGAGGAGCACCCGTACGAGCCCTACAACGTGACAGAGCCCACGATACTCCGCAAGGTCAACGCGGACGATGCTCCCTTCCGCATGGAGGGCCGCATGCTGGGCGGCTGCCTTGACGTCCTGAACATCCTCGCGGGGACCTGCTACGACAGGGCCGCGGAATTCGCGGAGCGTTACAGAGAGGACGGCATCATCTGGTTCTTCGAATGCTGCGACCTGAACGTCTTCGACATGCGCAGGGCCCTCTGGCACCTTGAGCACTGCGGCTGGTTCCGGAACGTGAAGGGCTTTCTCATCGGCCGCCCGCTGCATTACGGCGAGGAGTTCCTGGGGCTAGACCAGTACACGGCGGTCGCGGGGATCCTCGGAAAGTACGGCGTCCCGGTGATCATGGACGCGGACCTTGGCCACCTTCCGCCCTCCATGCCCGTGATCGTCGGTTCCCGTGCCTCCGTCACCTGCGAGGAAAACGATATCACCATTACCTACACGACAGTCTGAACTGAAGGAGGGGCGCCCTTAGCAGGGGCCCTGCCGGTCCCGGGTCTCCGGGACAGCGGCGCCCGGGCTCCGTTTCTCGACTTCCGCTGAAAAATATGGTATGATAATAAGACTCGATAAACTGATCCGTGAGCCCGGCACCGCGCTTCAGACGGAGCCGCTCACTTCATCTCTACGGGAAGGAGGACCGTTATGATCAGGAAGCTTTTCAGGACCGTTATCACGGCGGCGCTTATCGCCGCGCTTGCCGCCTGCCCCGTGCTCGCAGGGACCTGGACCAACGTATCGCCGCAGGGCTGGCAGACCGCAAGCCAGTTCTATATCGGGGACAACGGGCAGTACACCTATTCCAAGTGGGTCCTCGACAATAACGTCTGGTACTGGATCACCGCGGACGGGACGCGGGCGACCTCGTACGGCATCTCGGACGACGGCTACATCTACAATGACCAGGGCATCTGGGTCCCGAGCGAAAAGTCCGGCACCGCCTACAGCAGGACCGGTTCCGGCACGGTGACGGCGGCGTCCTCGCACGCGCCCTCGACGACCGGATATACGCCCGCCGCGAACCACTACCGCACATCCGACTACGGCCCCGGCGCCGGCGGCGTCCCGGACCCGCACCGTTAACTGCGGCGCGTCCTTCAGAACGAGATCTGAGATCAAAACGACATGAGACGGGGCTGTCGCACTAAGGAAAAAAACCTTAGTGTGACAGCCCCGTCTCTTACTGTCTGTCTCTGATCCTCTGTCTGTCTCCGGCCTGCGGCTTACTTCCTGTCCTCCATCGCCTTGAGGATCGCCTGGACCATCTCCTCCACGCGCCCGCCTCTCGACGGCGCGTTCACGATGCCGGAGGTGGAGCCGGAGCCGTCCGCCCCGTTGACCACCACCTTGTAGCAGTCCTCTCCCGTCGTGATCCCGGACGCGATCATCACCTTCACGTCAGCATCGACCGCCTTGATCTCACGCACGCAGTCGATCGTATAGGAGGCGTCCGCGGTGATCCCGGTGCCGATCAGCGCCGTAGGCTCCGCGAGGATCACGTCCGCGCCGAGCTCCGCGACTGCCTTCGCCTCCGTCGTCGAATCCGCGCACACGATCGTGATGAGCCCGAGCTCCTTCGCGCGGTTCAGGCAGGCGTAAAGCTCTGCGAGCGTTTTCTGGTTCTCCGCGTGGTTCAGTACCACGGCCTTCGCGCCGGCTGCCGCGAGCGACTCCGGCAGGACCGCGCCCATGCCTCTGCCGGGCTTCAGCGCGTCCATGTTCTGGGCGGTCACGACCACATGGTCCGTGTTCTCCGCGATCAGGCGGATATCCGCGTACGGGCAGGTGAAGAAGATCATCACCCCGTACTGTTCGGAGATCCGGTCGGCCTCCTTCGCTAGCGCCAGGCTCTCCTCTCCCCAGAGGTAGGACTTCGGGTTAACGAACAGGAACGGTACAGTCACTTTGCTCATTTCATTTCCCTTTCTTTGTGAAATACGGACTTGCGCAGGGCATGTCGTAATACTTCGCGAGCTCGTCATCCAGCTTCATCAGGCTGATGGACGCGCCCGCCATTTCCATGGTCGTCACGAGACGGTCTACCTGCATGTCATGGACCCTGATCTTCTTCTCCTTCATCAGGATGGCAAGCCGCCGGTTCATGATCATGAGCTCCATGAGCGTGGTGCTCCCGAGCCCGTTCACGTATGTGCAGACCGTATCGCCTTCCTTGATCCCGCTGTCCGCAAGGATCACGTCTACAAGATTGTCAACGATGCTGTCAGCGCTTTCCAGCGCGATCTGCCTGATGCCGGGCTCTCCGTGGATCCCGAGCCCGTACTCCATCTTGTCCGCGGGCAGCGTAAAGATGGGCTCTGTCTTGCCCGGAAGGGAAGCGCCCTGCAGGCCTACGCCGACGGTGAAGGTATTCTTCGCGGCCTTCTCCGTCACGCGCGCCGCCTCTTCAAGAGGAAGGGACGCGCAGGCCGCGCCGGCGACCTTCAGCACGAAATAATCCCCCGCGATCCCGCGGCGGTCGTCGTAGCGCTCCTTCGGCGCGGAGACGACATCGTCCCGCACGCGGACCGTGCGGGTCTTTATGCCCTTCGCCTCGAGCCGCTCCACCGCCTTGTCGAAATTCAGGTTGTCTCCGGCGTAGTTTCCGTAGACAAAGAGCACGCCCGCGCCCCTGTGCGCCGCCTCGGCGACGGTCTGTACCGTCACCGGGTCCGGGGAGGCGAACACGTTGCCGTTCGCGGAGGCGTCCGCGAGGTTCTCCCCGAGGAAGAAGCCGAAGATCGGCTCATGACCGGAGCCGCCGCCGATGACCAGAGCGGTCTTGCCGTCCGGGATGTTCTTTTTGATAAAGCCGTTGACGCCGGGGACCGCCTCGAACTCGTCGCCGAACGCGTAGAGGAAGCCCTCACCCTCCTCCTTCACGACGTCCGCCGGGTCATTGATGATCTTCTTGGAAACGAAGCCGCGCACCTTCTCCGCGCCCGCGTCAAGAAGGGCGATGTCGGGATCCTGCGATTCGGTCCCGTTCACATAGTCCGCCATCTGAAGCAGGATGAGCCAGGTGCTGGTCGCTCCCGCGTCCTGGTGCCCGAGCGCGCGGCTGCCGAGATTTTTCGCGCGGCCGAACTTCGCGACCTGCTCCTTGGTCCGCTCCATACCGAGGCGGGCAGCATCAGCCGCCGCTGAAAGCATTTCCTCAAAGGTCCCGTCCGCGTGCTCCTTCATGGCCTGCACCGCGGGCTCCATGGCGTCCACCATCGTCTTGTCGCCGGGTTCCGCGTGGCCGAGCTCCTTGATCGCCCGGAGGCCGGCCGCCATCTGGTCCGCGAACACAGCAGGCGTGATCTCGGATGCCGGCGCGCGGTCCTTCGCGTCCCCCGCGAAAAGCGTGGAAAAGATCATGCCGGACGCGCCGCCCATGGCCCGCTGCATGGCCTCCGCCATGTCCGCGTAAAGCCCGAAGATATTCGTCCCGTCCTGCCCGTCCTCAAGCACCTTCTCCGCGGCCTTCATGCCGGTCAGCATCCCGTTGCCGTGGTCGCCGTCACCGATCGCGCTGTCGACCTTCGTAAGATAGGGCTCGTTGCGGATAATGCGGTCCGCACAGGCAAGAAGCATCTCGCGGACCTGTCCGTAAGTCAGTCTGTTCATCTTAGTCTCCTGTAACGTATCCTTTCGTCAGATCTCCTTCAGCGTATGCTCCCGCCAGATCATCTGCTGCATATACCTTCGCCAGATCACCTGCAGTGTATACTTTCACAGCCGGACGCAAAAAACCTGCGCCCGGCTGTATGATCGGAATGCTTACTGTACGTAACCGCCGCAAAGCTGGTGCTTCACCGGCTCGTCCTCCGTGATCTTCTGGAAATCAACGTAGGGGTTGAAATGGTTGTCGTTCGCGTCGTCGTTCACGCGGGAGACCTCGCCGACGATCAGCTCGCCGTGCTCCGGGACCGCCTCGAACGCATGGTACACGCCCGGAGTCAGGGTGATGGAGTTGCCGACGGTGATGTCAACATATCCGCCTGCCTTGACCGTGACGGGCTGTCCGTCGCACATGAGGTGCACGTCGTTCACCAGGTCACGCTGATAGCCGTCAGACTCAGGCGTGCTGTTCCAGACATAGACGCGGAGGACGCCGCCTGCGCGGTTGATGATGTCCTCGGTCTTGAAGTAATGGAAGTGGCACGGAAGCTGCTGGCCCGGCTTCATGATGATGTACTTCTCGCAGTAAACGCGTCCGTCGGACTGGTCGTGAAGATCACCGTTCCTGTAGGTGAAGAGGACCGCGCCGACCTTGTCGAAATCGTTGGAGTTGTAGTCGGTGACATCCCAGCCCATGGCGACCTTGCGCATGTACTGCGTGGTGTCCTTCCTCTTCTGCCACTCCTCCGGCGACCAGAAGGCGAAATCCGGAAGCGCGCAGTGATTTCTCCTGCACGCCTCGATGGCCCAGTCGATTGCGCTGTTGATAACGGAACGTTTCATAATTAGGCACCTCCCGAAAAATTAAATTTCTTACTTTAATTTCTATTTTATAACGTTTACCGCTCAAATCAAGTAGTCTTCGGAAACTTTTTCAAAGTCCATGAAATATTATTTCATGGAGTGCTCTTTCGGGACGCCTCATTGCTGCGTACAAAAGGATCCCGGAAGCTTTACGCTTCCGGGATCCTTCTGACTTTTATCCGGTCCGTGATCTTAAGATATTACTTTACTCCCATCCAGTTGGAGATGACCATCATCTGGACCTCAGAGGTGCCCTCGTAGATCTCAGTGATCTTCGCGTCGCGCATCATGCGCTCGATCGGATAGTCCCTGGTGTAGCCGTAGCCGCCGTACAGCTGCAGGCAGCGTCTGGTAACGTCGCTCGCGTTCCGGGCAGCGACCAGCTTCGCCATGGCAGCCAGGTGGCTGTAGGGCTCTCCGGCATCCTTCGCGCAGGCTGCCTGATAGACCAGGAGCTT
>CACXDR010000095.1 GCA_902766415.1 uncultured Lachnospiraceae bacterium | reverse complement strand
GGCACCTTGGTCTGGACGACCGCCGGGCCCTCGCTGATGGTCAGGGTCACGGTGCCGCCGGGCTTCGCCTCCTCAGGATCCACGCGGACGATGCTCCCCTCCGCGACGGAATCGCTGTTCGCGCTGTCAAGCTCGACCGAGAGGCCGAGCCCCTCGAGCGTCGAGATCGCCTCCTCCTTTGTGAGGCGCGTGAGCCCGAGCTCGTTGATCTTTATGATCTCCGGCCCTAAGCTTAACGTTACCTCGACCTTCGTGAAGCGCGGGGTAATGTCGCCGGGCGCCGGGTACTGTTCCATGACGAGCCCCTTCGCGAACTGGTCGGAGTAGTCGCTTCCCGCGACAGTCAGCGTCAGGTCGTTTTCCCTTGCCTTCGCGTCCGCGCCGCTCTCGCTTAAGCCGATGATATACGGCGTGAAGACCTCCTTGTCACTGATGGCACTGGAGCTTTCCGACTCCTGGGCCGCGGTAGTCTCCGCGGCGGACGGCGTGTGAACGCCGAATACGTTCGTGAACTGGTAGAGGAAGAAGATCACGGCTGCCGCAGCGGCGATCAGGATGAGAAGCCCCGTGCCGGTCAGGAGCCTGTTCAGGCCCGTGTCGACATCGACCGTTTCCTTGACCGGGGCTGCCTTCTTCCGCCTGCTGGGACCCGCCTCGCGGATCTCCTTGATCTCGCGGCGGCTGATCTTCCTGGTCTCGCCGGAGGCGCCTGTCCCGAGGACGCCTGCCGGGATCTCGTCCGGATAATCAATCACGTGGCGCAGGTCGCTGATCAGCATGTCCACGCTCTCGTACCGGTCGTCGGGCTCCTTCTCGGTGCACTTCAGGATGATCTTCTCAAGTCCTGCCGGGATCTCCGGGTTGTAGACGCTTGGCGGCGTGATCTCCCCGTCGATATGCTGGAGCGCGACGGAGACCGCCGTGTCCCCGTTGAACGGGAGCCTGCCGGTCACCATCTCGTACATGGTGACGCCGAGCGAATAGATATCGCTCCGCTCGTCAGTGAACTCGCCCCTCGCCTGCTCCGGCGAGATATAGTGCACGCTGCCCATGGCCTGGGAGCTCATGGTCTGCGCGGAGACCGCGCGGGCGATGCCGAAATCCGCCACCTTGACCTTCCCGTCCTCGGAAAGGATCATGTTCTGGGGCTTGATGTCGCGGTGGATGATGCGCCGCTGGTGCGCCGCGCCGATGCCCTGCGCGACCTGGATCGCGAGGCCGACCGCCTCGGCAGAGCCGAGATGCCCCTTCTGGCTGATATATTCCTTTAAGGTGATGCCGTCCACGAGCTCCATGACGATATAGTGGAGCTCCTCCTCGTCGACGACGTCGTAGATGTTTACGATGTTCGGATGGTTCAGCGCGCCTGCCGCCTGCGCTTCCATCTTGAACTTCCTTACGAACTCCTCGTCGGAGCAGAATTCCTTCTTCAGGACCTTGATCGCGACGAAGCGGTTCAGCTTGTGGCAGCGCGCGCGGTATACCTCGGACATGCCGCCGCTGCCGATCACCTCGATGATCTCGTATCTGTTCTGCAGGTAGACGCCCGGTCTCAGGATCATACGGCCGCCCCCTCTCCTTCAGGCAGCACAATGACGACAGAGATGTTATCCCTGCCGCCGTTCGCGTTTGCCTCCTCGATGAGGGCCTTCGCGGCCTCCTCCGGCTCCGGATGAGCGAGGAGGATCCTCCCGATCTCCTCATCTCCGACCATGTTCGTAAGTCCGTCCGAGCAGATGAGCACTGTGTTCACGCCCGGAAGCTCGACCTCAAACGCGTCGATATCCACCCGCGGCCCTATCCCGACCGCCCGGGTGATGATGTTTTTATGCATTTGATACATGCTGCTGCCGCGCTTCATGCGGCCCGCCTGGACCATCTCCTCCACATAGGAATGGTCCCGGGTCACCTGCTTCGGGATGCTGCTGCCGTCCTCCAGGACGTACAGCCGGCTGTCGCCGATATTGAATACGCACAGGATGTCCCCGTCGACTACCGCGGCTGTCAGCGTGGAGCCCATGCCGGCAAGATGCGGCTCCTTTACGGACTCCAGGAACAGCGAGCGGTTCGCCTCCTCGATGGCCTCGCGGAGGATCCTCACCGGAGCCCCCTCCGGGTACTCCCCGACGAACGACGTGATTCGCTCTACAAGCATGCGCGAGCAGTAGTCCCCTGCCTGGTGCCCTCCCATGCCGTCCGCGACCATGAATAGATTCGGGAGGCCGCCCAGCGGCGAGGTGCTCATGAAGACCGTATCCTGGTTCTGTACCCGGACGCGGCCTTTGTCAGTCAGTGCCGATGCTTTCATAATAAAGATCCTTATCTATCTGTTTCTCCGGCATACCGCCTGCGCAGCTGTCCGCACGCGCCGTCGATATCCCGTCCCATTTCCCTTCTAATAGTAACATTAATCCCGTTCTTTTCAAGCTGATTCTTGAAGCGCCGGACTGCCTCCGGCGCGGTCTCCCGGTACCCGCGCTCCGTCACCGGGTTCACGGGGATCAGGTTCACATGCCCCTTTCTGGGCTTCAGAAGGCGGCTCAGCTTCTCCGCCGTCTCCTCCGAATCGTTGACGCCTGCCACCAGGCTGTACTCGAAGCTCACACGCCTGCCGGTCTTCTCAAAATACACACTGCATGCGTCAAGGATCTCGCGGATGGTGTACCTGTTCGCGATGGGCATGAGCTCCCTTCTCGTCTCGTCGTCCGCCGCGTGGAGCGACAGCGCGAGCGTCACCTGGAGCCCCTCGTCCGCGAACCGCAGGATGTTCGGGACGATCCCGCAGGTCGACACGGTGATGTTCCGCTGGCTGATGTTCAGCCCGTTCTCATCGCTGATCATATGGAGGAAGCGGACTACGTTTTCGTAGTTGTCCATGGGCTCCCCCGAGCCCATGATGACGATGTTCGAGACCCGCTCCCCGACGTCCTCCTCGATCCTGTAGATCTGGTCGAGCATCTCCCCCGCGGTAAGGCTCCGCGCGAGGCCGCCGATGGTGGACGCGCAGAAGCGGCAGCCCATCCGGCACCCTGCCTGGGAGCTGATGCACACGCTGTTCCCGTGGTGGTAGCGCATGAGGACGCTCTCGATCCGGTTTCCGTCAGGAAGCTCGAAAAGGTACTTGTGCGTATCGTCAAGCTTCGAGATCTGTACCGTGACCTTCTTAAGGACCGTGAGCCCGCAGTCGCGCTCCAGCGACTCGCGGAGCGCAAGCCCCAGGTTCGTCATTTCCGCAAACGACGAAGCCTTCCTTTTATGGATCCACTCGTAAAGCTGCTTCGCGCGGAATTTCTTTTCCCCGCGGGACACGAGGAACTCCGAAAGCTCCGGAAGCGTCATGGATTTAATATCTGTCCTGTCACTCATTTCCTGCTCCCTTTTTCCTGAAGAGTGCGAAAAAGAAGCCGTCGGACGGGAACTGCCCCGGAAGGAGAAGGCACCAGCCCTCCTTAAGATGCGCCCCCGCAGGCGTCCCGCAAAGCGCCGGAAGGCGCCCCGAAAGGTCCGCTGCCGAAAACTCCGGGTGCTCTGTAAGGAACCAGGCCATGTTCTCCTCGTTCTCCGCGGGGTCCACCGTGCAGGTGCTGAAAAGAAGCCTCCCGCCGGGCTTTACGTACCGCGCTGCATTGCCGAGGATCTCCCTCTGGAGCGCCGCGAGTGCCTTAAGCCCCTCCGGCTTCACGTTCTCCTTGATGTCCGGCTTCCTGCCGATCACGCCGAGCCCCGAGCACGGAAGATCCGCGATCAGGAGGTCCGCCTTTTCCGAAAGCTCCGGACGGAACACCCGCGCGTCATTCACCCCGGGGACGATGCAGGCAAAGCCCGCCCGTTCCGCGTTCTCGCGGATCCTGTCCGCCTTCGCCTCACTGATATCGAAGGAAAGGATCTCTCCCCTTCCTTCCATCATGTCCGCCGCCGCGATGGATTTCCCGCCCGGCGCGGCACAGAGGTCGATCACCGTCTCCCCGGGCGCCGGCGCCGCCGCCGCGACAGAAAGCGCGGAGCTTAAGTCCTGCACATAGGCCCTGCCCTTAAGGAGCGTCTCCATGGAGCCGGTCATCTCCGTATCCGGGAGCCTGAAGATCCCGGGAAGATACGGGGACTCCTCCATCGTGAGGGCCGTTCCCTCCGTTCCGGATGTCTCCTCTCCGGCTGCCGGCATCCCGCCCTCCTTAAGGAGCTCCTGCGCGCCGTCCCCGGCGGCGTTCCGGACCATCCGCACATACAGCGGCTGCTTCCCGAGGCTTGCGGCAAAGAACCCCTCCGCTGCCGCCCGCCCGTAGCGCTCCGAGATCAGGTCCGCCATCCACGCGGGGACCGAGTACTTCAGCGTCAGGTCGTCCGTCGCGGAAAGCTCCGCGCGGATGCCGTCACGCTCCGAGGCAAGCTTCCGCACCACGGCGTTCACGAAACCGCGGAGCCCCCTTAAGCCGCGCCTGACGGTCAGCTCCACCGCCTCGTTCGTCACGGCGCGTACCGGGACGCGGTCCATGTAAAGCAGCTGGTAATACGACATGCGGAGGATGTTCCGGACAGCCGGCTTCATCTTCCGCGTCTTTACCGTGGAGAAACGGTCGATCACCAGGTCCGCCTGGATCCGGTACTCCACGGTGCCATGTACAAGCCTTGTAAAAAACGACCGGTCTTCCCTGCGCATCCAGGCATACTTTTCCCTGGCCGCAGAGAGGACCGCATGAGAAAACGCTCCGTCCTCCAGGATCTGCAAGAGACAGTCCAGGGCGACGGAGCGCGCGTTTACGTCAGTCACGGCGTCTGTTTCCTCCGAACAGGATCACAAGTCTTAAAAGCTGCAGAAGCGACGATGCCGCTGCCGCGACATAGGTGAGCGCGGCGGCGCCGAGGACCTTCCTCGCGCTGCCGATCTCCTGCGGCGGCAGGATCCCCGTATCATTCAGCTGGCGGAGCGCCCGGCCGCTCGCGTCGAGCTCCACGGGCAGCGTCACGATCTGGAAGAGGACCGCGAGGCTGAACGCCATGATGCCGATCTGCACGAGCTGGTAGCCGAAAACGCTACCGCCCTGCGCGAGCAGGAAGCCGACCAGGATGAGCGGCCAGCTGAGCCTCGAGCCGAGGTTCGCGACCGGCACGATCGCCGCGCGGAGCCTCAGCGGGAAATATCCGACGTTGTCCTGGATCGCGTGCCCGCACTC
>CACXDR010000094.1 GCA_902766415.1 uncultured Lachnospiraceae bacterium | reverse complement strand
GGGGCGGACCAGCCGCTCCTGCCGGTGCGTTCCGAAAAGCCGGTCCCGAAGGAGCTTCTCTTCACATGCATGGATATCCTTAAGAAAACGGTCGTGAAGGCGCCGGTGAAGCGCTATGACGTGATCGTGAAGAACATCGCGGGCTGCGGCGTGGATATCGTCGCGAGCGACACGGTGGAGGCGTAACGTTAGGGAAGACCGGCAGGAATGCCGGAGGGACAGGAAAGGCCGGCGGGAAAGCCGGGGAGGCGCCCGCCGGCCTCCCGTATAAGTGGAAATGTGTGGTTTGGTGTGATTCTGCCCGGATAGCAGAGAGACTGCATGAAATACACAAAAATTAAATTGCGACTTTGTGCAGTCTGAGCATTTCCCCCCTTTTTTCCAGAGGATATAATTTCAGTAGCAGGAGGTATGCTTTTTCTGCGGTCGGCATTATCAATGGGATTCAAAAGGAAAAGCACAGAAACAGAAAGGAACATGATTATGCGGCCGCGCAGAAAATATACCAGCTTTTATTATGAGACCATGACCAGCTTCCCGGAGACCGTGATCGATCCCGCGAAGACAGCGCTTCTGATCATCGACATGCAGAACGAGTTTATCCTGAGGGACTCCGATGAAGCGAAGGCCTTCCAGGCAGCGGGAGAGTGGGAGCGCTGGATCCCGTTCCACGACAGGCTTGACGAGATCGTGATCCCGAATAACAGGAGGCTTCTTGACACCTTCCGCGCGCGGAACATGATCGTCACCTACGGCAGGATCGCATGCCTCCGCCCGGACGGCCTTGACCGGTCCCCTGTACAGAAGGAGGAGGGCTGGAACGGGATCTTCCTTCCGGTGAACAGCCACGGGGCGCAGATCGTGGACGAGCTTAAGCCGCTTCCGGACGAGATCGTCGTTAACAAGACGACGGACAGCGTCCTGACAGGCACGAACTACGAGATCCTGCTCCGCAACATGGGCGTGGACACGGTCGTCGTCACCGGTATCGTGACGGACCAGTGCGTGGCCTGTACAGTCCGGAGCCTCGCAGACGCAGGCTACAAGGTGATCTGCGTGGAGGATGCCTGCGCGGCGGGCTCCATGGAGCTTCACGACGCGGAGCTGAAGATCATGAGCGTGATCTACTGCGATGTACTTTCGACGGATGAGACCATCGCCCTGATCGAGGGAACGGCAATGTCTGCCTGAACCTTCAGGGACAGAAGGCTTTCAGGATCTGCCGGGCGCAAGTACCGGCAAGGGGGCACTATGGCGGAGAAAGACCGGAATCAGCCAGAATACCGGGACGAGGTCCTTAACGGCGCGTTTTCCTTCCAGCCGCTCTGGAGGGTCGAGGAAAAGCGCGCCCCGAAAGTGCTTACGGAGGGCGGGAAGTCCGTCAGGGTGCGGCGCTTTGACATGATGGACGGCGCGGACGCGCTGGACTGCTTTCCGGGCCTTGGCCAGCTCGGGATCGAATTTTCCGTGCAGCAGGATACGCCCTCGGCGTACCTGTTCGGCGTGCTTCCGAATAAGGACCGGGTCCCGGTGCACGGGCTCCGGAAGATCCTGATGCTGCAGTTTTCTGCCGGCGCCTTCTCGGATATCACGGGGATCCCGTCCTCGGAGATCTCCCCGTACGGGGTGGAGCTTGAAAGCCTGCTGCCGTGGTCCCGGGGACTCATCGAAAGGATCAACGCCGCGGAAAGCGAGGAGGAGCAGCTCCGGTTCGCGAAGGCGTTCCTTGAGGAATGCTCGAAGCGCCATCCTGCAGGCGTGAAGGAAAGGACAGAGGCGCTTGCGCTGGACATCGTCCGCTACATGATGGACCACCGGCGGATCATGAAGATGCAGGAGCTGGAAGAGGAGTTCGGCTATTCCGCGCGCTCCCTGCAGAGCACCGTGCGGGACTGCGTCGGGATCGGGCCGAAGCAGCTGAACCTCCAGATCTGCTTCCAGAGCGCCATGCAGCGCCTTTTAAAGTCGGAAAGGGAATCCCTCGCGGAGATCTCGCAGCTGATGGAATTCTATGACCAGTCCCATTTTAACCGGGTGTTCTTAAAGATGACCGGGATCAGGCCGACGGAGCTCAGGAGGCTCGAACGGCGGCCGCCGAGGTACCCCGGGGCGGACCTGATCCGGTGACCGCCGGGTCAGAGGGCAGCGGGTGATGCTGCCGGAGACCCGGGAAACGGCGGAAAACCGGCACAAAACAGCACGGTTTATCTGCGGTCTGGTGAAAAAACCGGCACAGACCTCCCCACCGGCACAGAAAAGAATAAAGAATTAATAAAAATCGGAAAGGCTCTGTAAAGAGCTTTTCCGATTTTTACAATATTTCCATTCCTGAATCCGCTATAGTCTGTTATGTAAGCTCTACCTATAAGGTTTTATCTGAAAGGAGAATGATTATGTTAGTAGCAGTATGGGCAATAACATTCATCCTGATCGTCTCTGCAGGTGTCTACGCAGGTAAGGCGATCGGCAAGTCAAGCCAGTGGAACGGCTCTGACCGTTCGATGAGCGTGTTCGCGGTCGGCGCCATGCTCGGCGCATGGCAGATCGGCGGCATGAGTATCGTCGGTGCGGCACAGAACGGCTACACCCTCGGTATCGCAGGCTGCTGGTATTCCATCGCAGGCGGCGTATACATCCTGGTCATGGGACTTCTTGCCAAGTACTTAAGAAAGAACATGAAGGCAAGCTCCCTGCCGATCTTCCTTGAGAACCGCTACGACGCGACAGTCTCCCGCATCCAGTCCTACGTCTGGCTGATCTACGGTACCATTTACGTCCCGATCCAGCTGAAGACCGTCTCCTCCGTTATCCAGATCGTGCTTCCGCAGCTGAACGTCAGCG
The DNA here is from genome assembly GCA_902766415.1 of uncultured Lachnospiraceae bacterium. The sequence continues at coordinate 3,827 of CACXDR010000094.1, read as the reverse complement.
CGGCCATGTTCGTCGGCGTCACGATCGCTGCTGCGTACACCGGCTTCGCAGGCATGAAGGGTTCCTCCGTCGTCGGCCGTATCGTCAGTATCGCGACCTACGTCCTGCTCATCATCTTCATCGCGACCACGCTTCCGAAGTTCGGCGGCTACGGCGGCCTGATCCAGAAGCTGCCGGAGGGCTATGACAAGCTTTCCGCGATGCCCACCCAGCAGATCCTCGCATGGTCCATCGGCGGCATCACCAGCGCGTTCGTCAACCAGGCGGCCATGCAGCCCATGCTTTCCGCGAAGGATGACAGCACCGCTCTGAAGGGCTGCGTGCTCGGATATATCATCGCTGCCCCGATCGCGATCCTTACCGCCATGATCGGTATGATGGCAAAGGCGACCGAGGGCGCTGACCTCGGCGACGGCGCAAGAGCATACGCATGGGCTATCCGCGAGTACTCCAGCCCGGTCTACGCAGGCATCGTCTTCGCAGTCACCACGATGATCATCGCGGCGACCATGGCGACCATGATGATGGCGACCGGTACCGTCCTTTCCAACATCTACGCGCGCCAGATCAACCCGGGCGCAAGCGACGAGAAGGTCCTGAAGGTCTCCCGTGTCGGCACGATCGTGATCGCGTACGTTTCCCTGGCGATCGGCTTCATCATCCCGTCCGCTTCCATCACCAACATGTTCATGACCCTCAACATGATCGTCATGACCCCGTTCGCTTACGCAGTCCTTGCAGGAATGTTCTCCAAAAAGACGTCCTCCAAGTCCGCGATGGCAAGTATCCTTGTCGCGGTGGCAGTCGCCCTGATCTGGAACTTCTCCGGCATGAATTCCAAGATCAGCGTCTTCTATCCGACCATCGTTGCCAACGTCGTCACCGGCCTGATCTGCGACAGCATCTGGCCGAACAAGAAAGAGATCGCTGTCTGATCATAACAGTTCTTTCAGGGCCGGGCAGTTCGCCCGGTCCTGTCTACAGAAAGGAGAAGATCCATGCCTAACAGACCGTATCTTAACAGGGAAGTTTCCGAGATCGCGATGTACAAGCCCCACGTCGAGGGTACCGACGGAGCGGTCAGCTGCAACAGCCCCTACGCTGCGAGCGCGGGCCTGGAGATCCTGAAGGCAGGCGGAAACGCGTACGACGCGGCCTGCGCCGTCTCCCTGATGCTCGGCGTCGTTGAGCCGTACCACAGCGGTATCGGCGGCGGCTGCTTCCACGTGACCTACAACAAGGAAAAGAACGAGTTCTACGCGGTCGATGCGCGCGGCGTCGCGCCGATCAACGGATACCAGGATATGTTCCTCGACGAGAACGGAGAGGTCGACCTGAACCTCACCGAGTTCTCCGGCCGCGCCGTCGCTGTCCCGGCGATGTACCGCGCCATGGACATGCTGCTTAAGAAGTACGGCACCATGACCTGGGAGCAGGTCTCCGCGCCGGCGATCCGCGCAGCCCGTGAAGGCTTCAAGTGCGGCTTCCTGTATGCCCGCGTCTCCAACACGCCCGAGGCGGAGCACAACTCTGCCGAGTACGAGGGCTTTAAGGAGTATTACCTCAACAACGGAAAGCCGAGAGAGTTCGGCGAGATCGTTAAGAACCCGGACCTTGCCGACACCATGGAGCAGGTCGCGAAGAACGGCGTCGACTGGTTCTACAACGGCCCGGTCGCGGACGAGATCGTCGAGTACGTCAATAAGAACAAGGGCCTCCTTGTGAAGGAAGACCTCGTGAACTGCGCGCCGAAGGTCAGGCAGGCAGTGAAGGGGAACTACCGCGGCTACGACATCGTCTCCATGTGCCCGCCGTCCTCGGGCGGCGCCCACATCATCCAGATGCTCAACATCCTTGAGAACTTCGACCTCAAGGGCATGGGCTTCCACTCGGCGGATGCGACGCACGTCATCGCGGAGACCATGAAGCTGATGTTCGCGGACCGTTCCGTCGCGATGGGCGACCCCGATTTCGTCGATGTCCAGACTGAGAAGATCATGTCCAAGGAGTACGCGAAGGAGCTTGCCGCGAAGATCGACATGAACGTCGCGAAGGAGTACAAGCCGACCGACGGCATCGAGGCCAAGGAGTACAGGGGCTGCACCTCCAACTTCTGCGTCATGGACAAGTTCGGGAACGTCGTTTCCCAGACCCAGACCATCCGCAACTGGTGGGGCTGCGGCGTCGTGATCCCGGGACGCGGCTTCATCATGAACAACACGATGGCGGACTTCAGCCCGAAGGTCGGCGTCAGGACCACGCAGGGACTTGCGTACGGCATGGCGAACGCGGTTCGTCCGGGCAAGACCCCGCTGTCCAGCATGTGCCCGGGCATCGTCCTGAAGGACGGCGAGCCGGTGTTCGCGTTCGGTTCCGCAGGCGGCCCGCGCATCATCACCAGCAATCTTCAGACTATCATCAACTCCATCGATTATGGTATGATGATGAATACAGCTGCGAACTGCCCGCACATCTGCTGCCTGACCCTGGAGCAGGGGCTTGAGCTTGAGGACGGGTTCTCGCCCGATACCGTGAAGATCCTGAAGGAGAGAGGCCACAACGTGCTCGAGACGACCGACTTCGGCGTCCTCCTGGTCATGCCGAACGGCATCCAGAAGATCAACGGCTACTTCATCCCGGGCGGCACGGACCGTGCGGACGGCGGCGGAGGTGTTCTCACGGCGAGCGGAACCATCGCGATCGACGGACTCTGCTTCGAGTAATTGCCTGACCCCCCGCTGTACAAACAGCATAAGCTTTGCCACAGCCAGCGACGCTCTTTCCGGGTGCCGCTGGCTGTGGTATGGAGTTTTTCTGTAAGTGTTCTGAAAAGGGAAAGGTAAGTTTATGGAACGGTTCATGGCGGTTTTCTTCTGTATCGGCGCGCTTGATTTCCTTACCGGAAGCAGGCTTCATCTCGGGGAGGCGTTCAGGCGGGGCTTCGGCACCCTGCCGGGGCTTTTCATCACGATGACCGGGTTCATGTGCCTCGCGCCATGGATCAGCAGCGTCGCGGCGCCGGCGGTCGGGCCGCTCATGACGATGATCGGGTGCGACCCGTCGTTTTTTGCCGGCATGCTGATCAGCTGCGACAGCGGGGCGGCGGTGCTGGCGCGTGAAATGGCACTGGATCCCGAGGCCGGCCTTTTCAACGGGATGATCGTCGCGAGCTTTCTCGGCGTGAGCATCTCGTTCACGATCCCCTACTCCCTCATGAACTCATCCCCGGAGAACCGCGCTGCGGTCGTGCGGGGACTCCTGGCCGGCTTCATCACGATCCCCGCAGGCTGTGTGATCTCAGGGCTCCTTGGCGGGTTTCCCCTGCACGTGATCCTTTCGAGCCTCCTTCCGATCATCGTGATGTGCATCCTCCTTATCCTCCTTTTCCGGATATCGCCCGCCGCGGCACAGAAGCTCTTCCTTCTGATCTCCTACGTGGTCCGCGGGATCTCGCTGTTCGGCTTTTCCGCGATCGTCCTCAAGGAATATACCGGCATCGCCCTCGTTAAGAACATGACGCCGCTTGACGAGGTCCTGCCCGTGATCGCGCGGATCGCGATCTTCCTCGCAGGGATCCTTCCGGCGGTGGAGCTGGCGAGGCTCATCCTGAAGAAGGGCTTCGATACGGCAGCGGCGTTCCTGAAGATCGACGGGGAGGGCGTGAACGCGCTCATCACGAGCTGCGTGAACTCCATGCCGGTCATCTTTGACCTCGCGTCCTACGGGCCGAGGAGCGCCATGCTGAACACGGCGTTCCTCACGTCCGCCTGCTTCGCCGTCGGCGACTTCCTCGCGTTCGCGATGCAGTTCGCGCCGCGGACCGCGCT
>CACXDR010000093.1 GCA_902766415.1 uncultured Lachnospiraceae bacterium | reverse complement strand
TTCCTTGAGTACTGGGGCCTGACTTCCCTTTTCCACGATATCGGGTATCCGTTCGAGCTGCCGTTTGAACAGGTCCTGTCCTATTATGAGGTGACCGGTAAAAAACGCGGGAAGGGCAGCCTTTACATCGCCTATCACGATGTGGACGCGATCACGGTGATCGGAGAAGAGGCGCGGAAGCATTTTGAAGAGCTGTACGGACGCTCATTCCGTTCCACAGAGGAGCTGTTTGCCTTCGGTATTACGGACAAGCTCGGCAGCATCTATGGCTTTACGGAAGAGTACATGCTGGAAAAGATCCATGAGAAGCCGGTCGCGCCGGACAGATTCGGATATTTCATGGACCACGCGTACTTCAGCTCCGCCAGACTGTACCGGGAGATCGTGAATTCGATCGGCATAAGCAGGGTCAATGAAAAGCATATCGACGCCCTGACAGCGATCATTCTGCATAACAGTCTGTTCAAGTTCGCCGTTTCCTTTTACAAGGACAAGGAAAAACACAAGGAACCGCTCCGCATGGAGGTGCATCCGCTTGCGTATCTTCTGATGCTTTGCGATGAGCTGCAGTGCTGGGACCGCACTGCCTACGGGCGCAATTCCCGCACGGAGTTCCACCCGATGGCGGCTTCCTTTGATTTTTCCGGGAACGCGGTCCGGGCGATCTATTATTACGACAGCGAGGAACAGGAGAAGATCGACGCGTTCAAGCTCGATTACCGGACCTGGGAAAAGAACGGGGAGGTCGGGGAAGCGCCGCGCCTCAAGGCCTATTCGGATATGGCGGAAAAGGAAGAGCGGTTCACCGGGGATATCGAAAAGATCGTGGATACGGCGGATATCCCGCTCACCGTGGTGCCGAGCATCGCGGAGGTCGACAGGAAGAGCAAGCACACGTACCTTTCCTCCAGCAACTTCCTTCACTTATATGATTTTGCCGTAGCGCTGAACGCAAGGTATGACTATCAGGGCGAGGAGGGGAAGATCCCCGTGGAGCAGCTGGAAGCGGAGTTTGAGGAGCTTTCCCTGGAATACCAGCTTTCCAACATCAACCAGGCGAAGAGCTTCGCGAAATACCTGGACGCGCTGAACTGTTTTTATACCGACCGGCCGGTGGATTATTCCATGGTCACGCGGTTTACCGACGAGCAGATCGCGGTCTTCGCCCCGATGGAGCACGCGCGCTGGATCCGCGACCACATCGCGATGGGGTGGAGGTACGGGGATCTCTACGAGACGGCGGAGCTGCCGGAGGAAATGATCCGGTGCTTCGGCGATGAAAGGACTGCCCGGAAGGCGCTGCGCGAGCAGCTGAGGATGCACAGGCTCACGATGGACGGCAATCCGGACGAGGAAAGGATCCGCGCCCATTACGACGCGCTGCCGGAAGAGGAAAAGCGCAAGGATTACGAACCGTTCAACAGCATGCTGAAGCTGATCAAGAAGTTTGACGGGCTCCGGATCTATTCGCTGGACTGAACATGGGACCGGACTGAACCTGGAAAAGTAGAATATTCTTTTTGCGGGCCTGCTGTGTTATACTACAGCTTACGGCGTACAGCCGGGCGGCCCGCTCCCGACGCGGGTCCGGAGTCCGGATCCGCGTATTTCATTGCTGTAAGCCTTAAGGCGGCAGACAGTGGATGCCTGGAAGCCGGGAAAGACGGCAGGCGGCAGACCGTTACAGGCAGCAGGCCGGGAAAGGCGGCATTCCATGACAGGCGGCAGGCCGGGAACGCCCCGCATAAACGATGATCCATACATGAACAGAGGAGGTTCTGACATGAGCAAGCTCGGAAAGAAGAAGAGCACGAAGGAAGGAAAGACGAAGCAGCTGCAGCAGCAGCTCCAGGCACTGGCGAGAAAGAACGCGGGGAAAACGAAGAAATGAAAACGGAAGTGATCTATTACCAGGACGCGCACCAGACGGAATTCACCGGCACGGTGCTCTCCTGCGAGAAGGATGAGAAGAGCGGGAACTGGCTCGCGGTCCTTGACCGCACGGCATTCTTCCCGGAGCAGGGCGGCCAGAAGGCGGACCGCGGCGTCCTCGGCGGGCGCGCGGTGGTCGACGTCCGCGTGAAGAACGATATCATCACCCATGTGCTCGACGGCCCCGTCGAGGCGGGGAAGGAGGTCTCCGGCAGCGTCGACTGGGCGCGCCGTTTTGACTTCATGCAGCAGCACACGGGCGAGCACATGCTGTCCGGCTGCGTCCACGCGCGCTTCGGCTACGACAACGTGGGCTTCCACTTAAGCGAGCATGAGACGACGCTCGACTTCAGCGGCCCCATCACGAAGGAGGAGCTTCTTTCGCTTGAGGACCAGGTGAACCGCGCGATCTGGGCGGACCTGCCGGTAAAGAAAAGCTTTCCGCCGGAGGAGGTCCTGAAAACGCTGGAATACCGGAGCAAGCTGGAGCTGACCCACGATATCCGGATCGTCGAGATCCCCGGGATCGATATCTGCGCCTGCTGCGCGCCGCACTGCGACACGACGGCGCAGGTGGGCATGATGAAGATCACCGACGTCATGAACTACAAGGGCGGCGTCCGGCTCCACATCGCGTGCGGCCAGCGCGCGCTGGACGATTTCCGGAAAAAGCAGGAGAACGTCCAGGAGATCTCCGCGCTTCTCTGCACGAAGCAGGAGGAGACTGCCGCCGCAGTCCGGAGGTTCATGGAGAAGGAGGCCGAGGAGGCGGGAAAGCTTGGCGCCCTTAAGCGCCGGATCCTTGAAATGGAGGCAGCGGCCCTGCCGTCCCCGGAGGAGAGCCGCCACGCGCTTCTCTTCACGGACGATGCCGACGGAAACGCCATGCGCCATACCGTCAACGGGCTGATGGAGCGGTACCCGGGCCTCTGCGGCGTGTTCTGCGGAAGCGACGCGGAGGGCTGGCGCTTTACGCTGGGGTCCGGCAGCATCGACCTCGTAAAGCTGATGGGCGAGCTTAGAAAGCAGGGCTTCAAGGGCGGCGGGAAGAACCCGATGGTCCAGGGAAGCACTGAACTCGCGGCGGAAAAGATCCGGGAGGCACTGATTTGCAGATAAGCATCCTCCTGTTTTTCCAGATCCTCAAGATGTTCTTCATGTGCCTCATGGGATTCCTCGTCGTGAAGTCGGGACATCTTAGAAGCAGGGATTCGGGACCGCTTTCCGCGGCCACCCTGTATATCGTCTGTCCCTGCGCGATCATCAACGCGTTCCAGGTCGAAAATACGCCGGAGCGCGCCCGCGCCCTGTTCACCATGTTCATCGCCGCGGCGGTCGTCGAGTTCGCGGTGCTCGTGATCGCGACGCTTCTTGCGAAGCCCCTGCGGCTCAGCGAGGTCGAGCTCGGAACGGTCGCCTACTCGAACGCGGGCAACCTGATCATCCCGATCATCCAGTCGATCCTGGGACAGGAGTGGGTCTTCTACACGAGCGCCTACATGAGCATCCAGGCGGTTCTCTTCTGGACCCACCTGAAGGGCATCCTTTCCGGCGACAGGAAGCCGGAGCTTAAAAAGGTCATCACCAACATCAATATCCTGGCGGTCATCATCGGGCTCGCCGGGTTTCTCGCGAAGGTCCGGTATCCGGCGCTGATCGGCGATACCATAAGCGCCGTGGCGGAGACCATAGGACCGCTCAGCATGATCATCACGGGGATGCTCCTCGCGGACGTCGACTTCGGGGCGCTGTTCAGGCGGGGGCGCGTATGGCTGATCGCCGCGCTGCGCCTCATCGTGCTGCCGCTCCTTACCATCCCGGTCTTTGTCCTTGCGTGCAGGGCGTCGGGGATCCCGGACGGGCACATGATCATGATGATCGCGTTCCTCGCGGCAGCGGCCCCGTCGGCGTCCTCCGTGGTGCAGATGGCCGGTCTCTACGACTGCGACGCGGAATATGCCGGCGCGCTGAACGTGATCACGGTCATCCTCTGCATCTTCACGATGCCGGTCATGACAGCGGTCTATACATATTTTCTGCCGGTCTGAGAAAGACAATCCTTCGCGGAATGTAAGTACTTCTTAAAGGATTCTTTCACTCTGTATTGTAAAATAGGCACCGTATCTTAAGAATGACGAGAGGGCCGTCTGTTCCGTTTTTTCACGGCCCGGAAGGAGTTTTATATGGTTTTGACAGGTAAAAGGGCCGCGCTTTCAGCGGTGATCATTGCCGCGGGCGTCATGTTCGCGGCCTGCGGGAAAAAGGAAGCCCAGGACACCACGGCCGCTCCGGCTGCGACGGCAGCACAGGAGACCACGGCGGCCGAGACCGAGCCGGCACTGACGGTCTCGCTGAACTACGATTACGCGGATATTATGAACAACGACCATGATTCCATGGTCAAGCTTCTGGGAGAGCCGGAGTCAGAGGAAGTGAGCGAGGAGGGCGATACCGCGGTATTCCTGTATGACGGCGGCGCGAAGCGCGTCTGCATGTACGTGGACGATGAGGAGCTGAACCCGGGCCGCGAGGGCATGGTGTGGCTCGTCCAGGCGAAGGCCGGGGACTTCCTTAAATTCAGCGGCGAACCCGCGGACGCGGCGGAGTTCTTCCAGGCACTGCTTGAGGAGGACGCGCCGGAGCTTCAGGACGCGGAGCCGATCGAGGGGTACACGTTCGGCGAGGGCAGGAAGGTATACAGATTCGAGATGGAAGGGTATCCCATGGAGATCGTCCCGGATGAGGGCGGCAAGGTGACGGCGGACAGCGACGCAGTGATCTACATGCCGGTCGAGAAGGAGGAGCCGTCGCCTGAGGAGGAAGAAGAGGAGGCATAAACTCCCATGCTTTTTAGAATCAGAGAGAAAGCCGCTGCCGCTGCAGCGCTGGCGCTGGTCCTGGTCATCCTGCCGTTTTCGGCAGTGACGGCCCGCGCGGCTGAAAAGCCTGAGATCGCGGCCCAGGGCGCCGCGCTTTACAACGCGACGACCGGCACCTTTATGTTCGAGAAGAACGCGGACAAAAAGTTCTATCCGGCTTCGATCACGAAGATCATGACGGCGCTTCTTGTGCTTGAGAACGCGCGCCCGGAGGAGATGGTCGTGTTCACGGACTCCGCGACGAAGAACCTTGAGTCCGGGGCGGTCTCGCTTGCCCTGACCACAGGGGACCAGGTGAGCGTGAACGACTGTCTTTACGGACTTCTACTGAAGTCCGCGAACGAAGTCGCGAACGGCCTCGCCGAGCACGTGGCGGGCAGCGTTCCTGCCTTTGCGGAGATGATGAACAGCCGCGCCGCGTCCCTCGGGGCGACCGGCACGCACTTCGCGAATCCGAACGGGCTTACGAACTCCAGCCACTATACGACGCCGCACGACATGGCGCTGATCGCGAAGGCCTGCTTTGAGAATCCGGATTTCCTCCGGTACGAGATCCCGACCTATCATTTCCCGGCGACCATCAACCGGCCGGGCGGGACCACGCTCACCATGGGCCACAAGATGCTGGCCCCGGGCGGCGCGCGTTACTATCCGGGTATCCTCGGAGGAAAGACCGGCTACACGAGCGCGGCGGGCAACACGCTTGTCACCTGCGTCGAGCGGGACGGCGTGCGGCTGATCGCCGTGATCATGAAGAGCGCCTCCACGCATTACGACGACACGAAGAAGCTCCTCGACTACGGCTTCGCCGAGGCGGAGGAGTCCGGGCTTACGGCCTCCGTGAAGAACGCCGCGGCAGCAGCCGGACCGTCGGGAGCGGCCGTATCCCCGGCAGCATCCGGCACACCCGCAGGGACCGCCGCGGCGGAAACAGCAGCCGCAGGGCAGCAGGGACCTGCCGCGGAACAGAGCCAGGGAGCCGGGACCAGCGCTGTCGTAGGACCTTCCGCGGGAACGGTGCACGCGGAGACCTCCGCGGCGGATGAGACCGTCCTGGTGACCGCTCCGGCGGCAGCGGAAGCGCCGCAGGGTCCGGGTGCAGCGGAGCAGACGGCAGGGACCGAAGCGGAGCAGACATCCGGACCTTCAGCTGAGGGAACGGCTGCGGCCGTACAGACTGCGGAGGGACCGTCGGCAGCGGCCGCCGCGGCGCCTGCTGCGGCACAGGGCTGGCATGACGGCGGAAGCGGCTGGACGTTCGGAAAGAGCGACGGGACGCTTGCGCGGGACGAGCGCCTGGTCATCGGCGGCTTTGACTACTGGTTCGATGAAAACGGGATCATGATCACCGGCTGGCACCGCGACAGGGACGGCAGCTGGTACTACCTGAGACCGTCCTTCGGCGGCATGAAGAAGAACGCCTGGATCGAGACGGACGGAGAATGGTACTACGTCGGCCCGGACGGCAGGATGCTTACCGATACGGAAACGCCCGACGGCTACAGGGTAAACGGGGAGGGCAGGCTTGTTGCGTGACCTGGTCTCAGGAAGAATACTGACACTCGCGGGAGCCGCGGCCGGCATGACGGCCGCGGCGCTTGCCGATTCCGCGATGGAACGGCGCTCGCTGACGGTACAGCGCTACACGGTCTTTACGGAGAAGCCCCTCGGCAAGGAGCGGAAGCTGGTCTTCCTTTCGGATCTCCACGACGCTTCCTTCGGGGAGGAGAACGCGCGCCTTTTTTCCGTGATCCGCGCGGAGGAGCCGGACGCGGTGCTCACCGGCGGGGACATCATGACGGTGAAGCGCACGGCGGACATCACGAAGGCGGCGCGCTTCATGCGGAAGCTTGCGTCGGAATGGCCGGTCTATGCAGCGGACGGGAACCACGAGACGAGGCTGGGCCGCGACCGGGGAAGGTACGGGGACCTCTACGACGAGTACATGGAGGAGCTTCTTTCCGCAGGCGTGCGGGTCGTGAACGACTGCTCCGCCATGCTGGGAGAGCACATCCGGATCTCCGGCATCACCCTCGGGGAAGAGTGGTACGCGAAGTTCCGCGTCCCGGAGATGCGGGCCTCCTTTCTTGAGGACCGGCTCGGACCGGCGAGAAGGGACTATTTCCAGATCCTCCTGATCCATTCGCCCATGTACCTGGACGCGGCGTCCGCGTGGGGCGCGGACCTTTCCCTCGCGGGGCACTTCCACGGGGGGACCATCCGGCTTCCCGGCGGGATCGGCCTCATGACCCCGCAGTACCAGTTTTTCAGGCGGGAGGTCACGGGGATGCACGTCCGGGGCGGCAGCGCCATGATCGTGAGCCCGGGCCTCGGGACGCACAGCATCAACCTCCGGATCAACAACCGACCACAAGTGGTAGTGGTGAAGCTTGCCGAAAAACGGCAGATTTAGAAATCGCGGTTTACATACCTGCCCGCATTCGATATAATCGGTGCGGGCTTTCTTTATCGGACTGGGGGACATTATGGCGGAAGAACTCTCCGTAAGGCTCGAGAAGTTCGAGGGTCCTCTGGACCTCCTTCTCCACCTGATCGAAAAAAACAGGATCAATATCTACGATATCCCGATCGCGGAGATCACGGAACAGTACATGGCGTATGTGTCCTCCATGGAAAAGGAGGACCTGGACCTGGTCTCGGAATTCCTCGTGATGGCGGCGACGCTGCTTGACATCAAGGCGCGCATGCTCCTTCCGAAGGAGGTGGACGAGGAGACCGGGGAGGAGGTGGACCCGCGCGCAGAGCTCGTGGAGCGCCTCCTTGAGCATAAGAAATACCGGCTGATGGCGGTCGAGCTGAGGGATATGGAGTTCGACGCCGCAAGGGTCCTCTACAGGGAGCCGTCCCTGCCGGACGAGGTGGCAGGGTACGTCCCGCCGGTGGACCTGGACGCGCTCTTCGGCGACGTGACGCTTTTAAAGCTGCAGAAGATCTTTGAAGAGGTCATGCGGCACCGGGAGGACAGGATCGACCCGCAGAGGAGCCGCTTCGGCACCATAAAAAGGGAGGCCGTGAGCCTTAAGGAAAAGCTCGCGTCCCTCATGGAATACGCAAGGGAGCACCGGAGCTTCTCGTTCCGGAGCCTTCTGAAGAAGAGCAGCACGAAGACGGAGGTGGTCGTCACCTTCCTCGCGGTGCTCGAGCTCATGAAGGCAGGAAAGATCAGGACGGTTCAGGACCGGCTCTTTGACGATATCCGCATCGAGGCGGACGAGCACGCGTTCGACCGGGAACTGGATCTTGACACGCTGGAGGATTTTGACGCATGACAGACGAAGAACTTCTTAGGATGGAAGCCGTCGCGGAGGCGGTGCTTTTTACCATGGGGAAGTCCGTGGAGACCAGGGAGCTGGCGGCGGCCATCCAGTGCACCGAGGAGGAGGCGGAGGCGGCCGCGGAGCGGCTGAAGGAGCGGTATGACGCGGAGAAGCGCGGCATGCAGATCATCCGCCTTGAAAAAAGCTGGCAGATGTGCACGCGGAAGGACTACTACGAGGCGCTGATCCGGGTCGCGAAGACCCCGAAAAAGCAGACGCTGTCCGGCGTGGTCCTGGAGACCCTGTCCATCATCGCCTACCGGCAGCCGGTCACGAAGACGGAGATCTCGAAGATCCGCGGCGTGTCCTCGGACCACGCGGTGAACAGGCTGGTGGAATACGGGCTGGTCTATGAGGCGGGGCGGCTGGACGCGCCCGGCAGGCCTGCCCTGTTCGCTACCACGGAGGAGTTCCTCCGGCGTTTCGGGGTGGATTCCAGGAAGGACCTCCCGGAGGTGACGCCGGACCAGGAGGCGGAGATCGCGGAGGAGGTCGAGAAGGAGGTCAAATACCGCTTCGGCCTTGAGGGTGAGAACGACGGGGAGGCACAGGATGGAGCTTAAGATAAGATACCTTTCCGCGGACATCGACCGGCTCTGCTATATTGCCGGGAAGTCCGACTGGATCGACCTTCGCGCCGCGGAGGAGATCCATATGAAGGCCGGTGAATTCCGGCTGATCCCCCTGGGGGTGGCGATCGCCCTCCCGACGGGATATGAGGCGCACGTGGTACCGAGGAGCTCGACCTTCAAAAACTTCGGGATCCTCCAGACGAATTCCATGGGCGTGATCGACGAAAGCTATTCGGGAGACAACGACCAGTGGTTCTTCCCGGCCTACGCGGTGCGGGATACGGTGATCCGCGTGAACGACAGGATCTGCCAGTTCAGGATCATGAAGCACCAGCCGGAGATTTCTTTCCGGGAGGTGGAGAAGCTCGGCGGAGGAGACCGCGGGGGCTTCGGGAGTACGGGGATCCAATGAGAAAAACGCTTAAAACGGCCTGCGTCCTTTTGCTTTGCCTTCTGCTTTCAGGATGCGGCCAGACAGGAAAGACCATAGAGCAGTACCGGGACGCGGGGATCGAGGCCCTGAACGCGGGCGATCCCTCGAAGGCGGCGGAGGAGTTCTCGCACGCGCTCGACTACTACGGGACGTCGAAGCCCGGCTTCATGGAGACGGATATCCGCCGCTACCTTGCCGAGGCGCTCATGCGCTCCGGGGACTACGCGGCGGCGGACGCGCGCTACCAGGAGCTTCTCGCGGACGACGGGCGGAAGAACGAATACCTGGACCTATGCGCGGTCTGTATCGTGAAGGCCGGCGGAGACCTCAACGAGGCGCTCTCCCTCTATGAGGAGGCGGACGGAAACGGCGCCTCCGGGGACGCGCACATCCGTGCCATGTTTACGATCGGGGAGGCCATGTCCGCCTCCGGGAACGAGGAGCTGAAGGAGAAGGCGAAAGAGCTCTACGACAAGGCGGCAGCGGAGCGCGGCATGACAGCGGACCTCGCGGTGCGGCTCGGCAACATGAGCTTCCAGAGCGGGGACTACGAGGATGCCTGCGCAAGGTTCGGCGAAGGGCTCGCGCTTGCGGACGCCGCGCTTGGAGAGGCGGGCCTTACGGAGGAGCGGGCCGCGGAGATCGCGGAGACCCGCCGCGCTTTGCTTTACAACCGCGCGGTCTGCTATGAGTATCTCGGCGATTACGCTGCCGCGCTCACCGAGATGGAGGCGGTCGCCGCCGAGTACGGGACGACTGAGGAGATGGACCACGAGATCACGTTCTTAAGGACGCGCGTGGACGGAGGGAACTAAAGTGCCGGCCTGATCCGGCTGATCTGCCGGAAGGGGCACCAACTGAACCACTGTTATCGGGAAAGGATCGTTTCGGCGGTCCTTTTTCTTGAAAGGAGCGCATATGTCGTATTCATTTCTGTTCGGGCCGTCCGGGAGCGGAAAGACAGAAAAAGCCCTGAACGGGATCATCAAGGCGTCCATGGAGGAGCCGGGACGGCATTTTTTCGTCCTGGTCCCCGAGCAGTACGGCATGCTTATGCAGAAGCGCCTTCTGATGCTCCACCCGCGGCATGCCTCCGGGAACGTCGAGGTCATGAGCTTCAACCGTCTCGCGTGGCGTGTCTTCGCGGAGCTTTCCATCCGGAGCCCCGAGGTCATGGACGACACCGGGAAGGCGATGGTCCTGCGGCGCGTCGCGGCGGACAGGGCGGGGAGCCTTACCATCTGGCAGGGGCGCTTTAAGCGCGCCGGCTTCACGGAGCACGTGAAATCCATGATCTCCGAGTTCTACCAGTACGGGATCAGGCCGGAGGACCTCATGCACGCGGCGCAGGCGGACCTTGCGCTCCCCTTAAGGCAGAAGCTTTCCGAGCTCGCCCTTCTTTACGAGGGCTTTGACAGGTACATCGAGGACCGGTTCCTTCCCTCGGAGGAGGTCCTGAACCTTCTTGCGGACGCGGTCCCGGAGAGCCGGCTCCTCCGCGGCGCCGGCATCGTCCTCGACGGCTTCACCGGGTTTACGCCGGTGCAGTACCGGCTCGTGGAGGCCCTTCTTAAGGCCTGCGGGAGCGTCCTTTTCACGGTGACCTGCGGGGCGGAGACGGATCCGGAGCGCCCGGCGGCGGACAGCGGGGCGCTTTTTTCCATGAGTGCGGAGATGGTCCGGAAGCTCCGGGAGGCCGCCGCGGGGAACGGCGTCCCCGCGGGGAAGGACGTCTTTCTGCGGGAAACGCCGCGCTTTAAGAATGCCCCGGCGCTCGCCTTTTTCGAGAAGCATTTCCTGCGCTACGACGGCGCGGCCTATCAGGGCGTGCAGGACAATGTCTTCGTGACAGCCGCGGCCGACCCCTCCGGGGAGGCGGAACGCACGGCGGAGGAGATCCTGCGCCTCGTGCGCCGGGAGGGGATGCGCTTCCGCGACATTGCGGTGATCTGCGCGGACCTTCCCGGCAGCGGCCCCTGCATACGGCGCGCGTTCAGCTCCCGCGGGATCCCGTTCTACGAGGACCGGAACCTGGACGTCGCGGCGAACCCGCTGCCCGAGCTTCTGCGGTCGGCGCTGGGCTGCGTGACGGACCGCTATTCCGACCGGTCCTTCCTGAGGTTCATGAAATGCGGCCTGATCCCCGGGGAAAGGGAGACCATGTATTTCACGGACCGCTATATCCGGGAGTGCGGCGTCCGCGGGGAAAGGAAGTTCTTTACGCGCTGGGAGTACGTTCCCCGGGATCTTAAGGGGACGGACATGGAGGCGCTGAACAGCTTCAAGGACGACCTCCTCGGCCTCCTTGAGCCGCTCCGCCTCTGCTTTTCGGAGGACGGGACAGCGGCGGTCGCGGACGTGGTGCGCGCCCTGAAGGGACTGATCGAAAGCACCGGGGCGGAGGAGACGCTCTCCGCCATGAAGGAGCAGTACCGCGCGGGATCGGACGATGAGCATGTCCGCGAGTACACCGAGGTCCTCCCGGAGACCCTCCGGATCCTCACGGATATGGAGGAGCTTCTCGGCGGGGAGCGGCTCGGGAGGACCGACATGCGCGGGATCCTCGATACCGGGCTCAACGAGATCCGCGTGGGGCAGATCCCTGCCTTCGCCGACCGCGTCCCGGTCGGCGACCTGACGCGTTCAAGGCTCGGGAGGGTGAAGGTCCTGTTCCTGCTCGGGGCAAACGACGGGGCGCTCCCGCTCCTCAAGTCCGGGGGCTGCATCCTGACGGACCGGGAGAAGGAGGCGCTGAAGCCTTTAGGGATCGTCCTCGCGCCGACCGCGAAGGAGGACCTCTACACGCAGCGGTATTACCTTTACCGGATGCTGACGCAGCCGGAGGAGCGGCTCATCGTGTCCTGCACGGCGCTTGACCGCGAGGGGAAGGCGCTGCGCCCGTCCGGCATCCTGAACCACATCGCGGGCCTGTTCCCGGACGGGAACGGGGAGAGGGAGAAGGCGGTCTTCTATTACTCCGCCGCGGAGGCGGAGCGCGCGCTGATTGGCGCGCTCAGGGAGGCAAGGAGCGGGAACGCGCTGCCGTCTGAGGGGGCGCCTGACCTTCCTGAACTGATCGCGGGCTGGTGCCGGGACCCGGAGAGAAGGCCGGAGGCTGAGCGCCTGGTCCGGGCGGCCTCCTACGTCTACACCGGCGGGGGCATCGGCAGGGCTGCCGCGGAGGCGCTTTACGGGAGCAGCCTTTCCGGCAGCGTGACGCGGATCGAGGACTATTACCGCTGCCCCTGCCTCCATTTCCTGAAATACGGGATCGGGCTGAAGGAGCAGGCGGAATTCGAGATGCACGCCTACGATACCGGGAACCTGGTCCACAGCGCCCTCGAGATCCTGTTCAGGCGCGCGGCGGAGGAGGGCAGGGACATCACCGCCATGGACGACGCGGAGCGTGACAGCCTTGCGGACGCGTGCGTGGACGAGGCGGTGAAGCGCGACGGCAGCGGCCTGTACAGCGATTCCGCCCGGAACGGGTGGATCATCCGGAAGCTCGGGCGGATCGTCAGGAAGAGCGTCCGCGTCATGGCGGAGCAGCTGTCCCGCGGAGATTTCCGGACCTACGCGGCCGAGCAGTCCTTCGGGCTTGCCGAGGGCTTCACGGCCATGAACCCGGTGCTTTCCGACGGGAGCGTCATGCGGCTCCGCGGTAAGGTGGACCGCGTGGATATCGCGGAGGATGACGGCCGGATGCTTCTGAAGATCGTCGACTACAAGAGCGGCAGCACGAAATGGGAGCCCTGGAAGCTTCTCAGCGGGACCCAGATCCAGCTGATCCTTTACCTTGACGCCATGGAGGAGATCCTTTCCGGGCGCTTCCCGGGCAGGGAGATCATCCCGGCGGCTGTCCTCTACGCGCCGCTCGCGGACCCGTTTTTAAAGCGCGCGGAGGCGGAGGATGAAGCCGGGGCCATGAAGAACACCCTGAAGGCCCTTATGCCCTCAGGACTTGTCAACGTGAACACGGAGATCGCGGAGCATCTTTCGGCGGACATCGAAAGGGCGCAGGAGATCCTTCCCGTGAAAACGAAGGACGGCGTGGTCCTGAAGGGAGACAGCACGGCGACCACGGAGCTCTTCGGCGCCATGAAAAAGCATGTGCGCGGCATGGTCGCCGGCGCCGGCGAGGCGATCCGCGAGGGAAGCGCGTCCGCCCATCCTGTCATGGAGGGCGGCGCGGCAGCCTGCGCGTACTGCCCCTATGCCGCCGTGTGCGGCTTTGACAAAAAGACCGGGGGCTATGAATACAGGACGGTCGTGAAAAAGAAACCGGAGGAGGTCTACAATGAACTGGACACCTGAGCAGGAGCTCGCGATCTCTTTGCGGAACCGCAGGCTCCTTGTGTCCGC
>CACXDR010000092.1 GCA_902766415.1 uncultured Lachnospiraceae bacterium | reverse complement strand
TAGCAGCGCGCCTCCATGGCCATCGCAAGGTCCGTCGCGCGGCGGAAGGCCGACACGAACAGCGGGACCAGCAGAGGGACCATGGCCTTCGCCTTCTGGATCAGGTTGCCGCTCTCAAAATCCGCGCCGCGCGCCATCTGCGCCTTCATGATCTTGTCCGCCTCCTCGATGAGGATGGGGATGAACCGGAGGGCGATCGACATCATCATGGAGATCTCGTGCACCGGGACCTTAAAGCGCTTCATAAAGCCGAGGCCCTTCTCCATGCCGTCCGTCAGCGCGTTCGGCGTGGTGGTCAGCGTCATCACGGACGAGCCGAGCACCAGGTAGACCAGGCGCATCGCCATGAACACCGCCATCCTGATCCCCTCCCGGGTGACCTTCAGGAAGCCGAACCTCCACAGCACCTCGCCGTCCGTCAGGAAGAGGTTGAAGCTCATACTGATGAGAAGCAGGACGATGATCGCCCGGAGCCCCCGCACCATAAAGCTGAACGGCACCTTCGAGAGCCTGATGCAAAGCACGAGGAACACCGTGCAGAGCGCGTAGCCTGCGAAGGAATCGCAGAGGAACAGGCAGACGATGAACACGAGCGTCCCGAAAAGCTTCGTGCGCGGGTCCATCCTGTGAAGGACCGAGTCCGCCGGATAATACTGGCCGAGGGTAATATCTTTCAGCATCGCTTACCCTCCTTCTTAAGAAGCGCGAGGATCGCGTCGCGCGCCCCGCTGACCGTCGTGATGTCCTCGGAGAGCGGCACGCCGCTTTCACGGAGACGCTGCACGATGTACGTGACCTGCGGCGCGGAAAGCCCGATCTTCTCAAGCTCCTTATAGTGCCGGAACACCTCCTCAGGCGTGCCGTCGTACGCCTTTTCGCCCGCGTTCATCACGATCAGGCGGTCCACATACCGCGCGACGTCTTCCATGCTGTGCGAGACGAGGACGATGGTCAGGCCCCGCTCCTTCTGAAGCGCGCTGATCCGGTCCAGGATCTCGTCGCGGCCCTTCGGGTCAAGCCCGGCGGTCGGCTCGTCAAGGACCAGTACCTCCGGCTGCATGGCAAGCACGCCGGCAATGGCCACGCGCCGCTTCTGGCCGCCGGAAAGCTCAAAGGGCGATTTCCTGTAATGCTTCTCCTTGAGCCCGACCATCTTCAGGGCCTCTGTCGCCCGCTTCTCGACCTCGTCCTTCGAAAGCCCCATGTTCGCCGGGCCGAAGCAGACGTCCGAGAAGACGTCGACCTCAAACAGCTGGTGCTCGGGATACTGGAACACGAGCCCTACATGCGTGCGCAGGTCCTTCATGCTGTAGCCCGGCGCGTAGATATCCTCGCCGTTATAGTAAAGCTTCCCGCTGGTCGCGCGGAGAAGCCCGTTCAGATGCTGGATCAGGGTCGATTTTCCGGAGCCGGTGTGGCCGATCAGCCCGACGAACTGCCCGTCGGGGATCTCGAAGCTCACGTCCTTCAGCGCGTACGTCTCAAAGGCTGTCCCCTGTCCGTATATATATGTGAGATGTTCCGCTTTTATCGACATACCGTCTCCGTCAGTTCACGTTTTTTCCTGTTTCTCTTTTTTGCGGGGCCGTCTGCATCGTCCGCTGCGTTTTTCCTGTCCCCGGCTTTGCCCGCTGCGCTTCCGCTTTTCCCGGCTTTGATGACCGGAAGGAGCGCCTCCGTGAATTCATCGATGGTCAGGATCCCGTCCGGAAGGTCCACGCCCGCCTGCTTCAGCTCCCAGGCAAGCTCAGTCACCTGCGGGACGTCCAGGCGGTAGCCCTTCAGCTCGCTGACGCGCGAGAAGATCTCCTTCGGCGTCCCGTCCATCACGATTTTTCCCGCGTCCATGACGATCACGCGGTCCGCGCCGGTCACCTCCTCCATATAGTGGGTGATGAGGATCACGGTGATGTTTTCCTTTTTGTTAAGCTCCGTGACGGTCCTTATGACCTCGCGGCGGCCGTTCGGGTCAAGCATGGCCGTGGGCTCGTCGAGGACGATGCAGGCCGGCTTCATGGCCATGACGCCCGCGATCGCGACGCGCTGCTTCTGCCCGCCCGACAGGCGGTTCGGCGACTTCAGCCGGTACGCGGTCATGCCGACGGCCTTCAGGCTCTCATCGACGCGGCGCCAGATCTCCTCCGTCGGGACGCCTATATTCTCCGGCCCGAAGCCGACGTCCTCCTCGACGACGTTCGCGATGATCTGGTTGTCCGGATTCTGGAAGACCATCCCCACCGTTTTCCGAACGTCCCAGATATGGTCATCGTCCGCGGTGTCCATGCCAGAGATCAAGACCGTTCCCTCCGTGGGAAGGAGGATCCCGTTCAGGGTCTTCGCGAAGGTCGATTTCCCGGAGCCGTTGTGTCCGAGGACCGCGACGAAATCTCCCTGCCCGATGGCGATATCCATGTGGTCGACCGCGCGGCTCACGTCCGTGACCTTATCGTCGTCGTCCTTCGTTATATAATCAAAAACAAGCTTTGCCGCTTCGATAAATCCCATGCTTTACTCCGTGCCGGAACCCGGCATATAATTTTTCACCCCGAAGGACCCGATCTCACCGCTTCCGTCCGCAGCGCGGAAAAAGGCCGCCATGGACTGCTCCTCTGTCATGGACGCAAGGATGTACTCGGTCCCGCTGCCCTCCGACCGGACGAACCCCGGAAGCTTTTCCGGGACGTCCGTGATCTTCAGGCCCTTTACGGGAACGCCGCCGACCAGGACCTCCGCGGCCTCGTATCCCCCGCGCCCGGTGTCAAAAACAAGCTCATCCACCACGCAGCCGGCGGGCTCCATTTTCCCTTCCGACCCGTTCGTGTACGCGATGTCCGCGAGACAGCTGTCCCCGTCGAAAAGAAGCGCGCGGTACTGCGTGCGCGGCGCCGCGTCGGACCCCGTCGCGAGGACCGCCAGGTACTCCCCGTCCTTTTCCGCCTTCAGCGAGAGGCCGGCGGAAAGAAGGGCACTGAGCTCTGTCTCGCCGATGCTTACATCGACCCCGTTCACCGTAATGACCGGCATGGGGACCGGCGCCTCCTTCTCCGCGGGCTCCGGCGCCGGAAGCTCCTTCTCCGGGACCAGGTACAGGTACGCCGTGAGGCAGAGCAGCGCGGCTGCCAGAAGGTACATGGCGCCCCAGAAAAACTTTTTCATGTTTAAACTTCCTCCCGGGAATAATTTCCGGAAACAGCAAAACCCCTCAAGCCGCGCGGGCCTGAGGGGTTTGACGTGCGTAAGAGGATTCGAACCCCCGACACCTTGGTCCGTAGCCAAGTGCTCTATCCAGCTGAGCTACACGCACTAACCTGTTGCGTTTGAAATAATAGCGCAGACCCGAAGCTTTGTCAAGCGCTTTTCTTCCCCTGCGGATAAGAACTTTCCGGCGGGAAATGCCTACTCCGCGCGGACGATGCGGAAATCTCCGCTCTCCATGGAAAGCTGGAACATAAGCTTCCTCAGGTTTTTATCCTCCAGGTTCCCGAGGACCGTGAGCTCGAAGGAGACCTGCTTCCCGTCCTCCGGATAACCGGTCAGCTCCATCCTTTCCATATTATATCCATGGTCGCCGATCATACAGAGAATGGAGGACATCGCGTTCGGACAGTTCGGCCTTGTGAGGCGGAAGACCACGCGCTTTGTGTCCTGCGCGGGGCTTACGCCCTCCGGGAGGCCCGGAAAGAGGTCCGGATCCCATTCGAAGAGGCGCCCGTACTGGTACATGCGGCTTGCCTCCATGATCTTTTTTACGACCGCCGCGTAGGCCGCCGCCCGGTCCTCCGGGACGCCCTCCAGAAGACGCCTTATGATCTCAGCCTCACGTTCAGGGCGGTATATGGCCGTTTCCCCCGCTGCTGCCTTCGCTTTCGCGACCTCGAGGGAGCAGTCGAAGCGCTTCATCAGAAGGTCCTTCAGCTGCAGGTCCAGTCCGTCGATCATTTCCCTGACTTCCACAAGCCTCATTTCCCCGTACCTCCCCGATCTATCGATTTCGTTTATCATTATAATGCTTAGTATGTATTTTACGCAGATGTTTTTTGTTTTTTCGTTGCTATAATGAAAGAGGAAGACATCCGGCCGGGTCCCTCCGGGGGTGCCTGTGCGGATCCTGACAATAAACGAAAGGAAGATCTGATCATGGCTGAAGTAAACGTTGCAAAGAGTTGCCCGCACTGCGGCACCGAGATGACACTTAAAATTGCTGCTTATCCGATGGGCAGCGCTTTCATGAAAGAGCGCTTCCATGTCGATATTTACAGCTGCCCGAGCTGCAAGCTCGTCAAGCTCTTTGAGTCTGAGACTGTAGAAGATATGGTCGTCTGCCCGAAGTGCGGCAACCGCCACAGCGCGAAGGAGCGCTGCTCCATCTGCGCGCTGAACTCCGCGTTCGACGGCACCTTCACGAACTGACGCTCAGGAACCGACACGTCAGAACTGAGGCGTAAGAACCGACGCGCAGGAACTGACGCGCAGGGACCAACGCGTAAAAACTGGCGCGTAAGCGGGGAGCTCCCTCCCCCCGCCTGCGTGCGGGAACAGCAGAAGCAAGGCCTGCATCCACCAGGATGCAGGCCTTGTTTTTTCATCTCAGTGGGGGTCCAATCTCCCACTGAGATAAACGCTCCGCTTAGGATGCGCACGCCCGTGGTACGGAAAATGCTGCCTGACGGCAGCCAGCGGGCGGCCGGCATCGTCCGCTTCTCCTTTTAAGCATGGATGACCAGACGCTGGTCCGTGTTTGCCTCGATCAGCCCGTGGCTTAAGAAGTACTCCTCGACCACGTCGGTCACCTTGGTCGCGACGACGCGCGGGATGTGGGAATTCTTCTTCACCTCCTGCTCCGTGATGTCGAAGCTCGTTTTCATATTCAGGAAATGGTATTTTTCGAGACAGACGCGGATCTCCTGGTCGTCCGCGATCTCCACGCCGTCCAGCTTCATGCTGAGCATGGTGCCGGTCTTCCTGTCCCACTCGGCGCGGAAGCCCTTCGACGGCTGATAGAATTCCGTATGGCAGTCCTCGTCGAAGGCTTCCTCACGCAGCATGTAGGAGATCATGTGCTTCAGCTGCGCTCCTGTCACGTAGATCCGGTAGAGCTCCGCGTTGAAGGGATAGCAGACCATAAGGTCCTCCTTCGTGATGATGGGCCCCAGCTTCTGCTGGCGGATCGCGCCGGAAGCGATCAGGACGAGGTCCGCGCCGGTAACGTCCTGGATCACGTCCGAGAACACGTGTCCCAGCATGGTCTCCTTGTTCCTCTGCGGATGCGTGTAGGCTTCCGCAAACCTCGTCAGGATCTTCCGGTACTTCCGGTCCGTCTCGTCCTTGTAGGAAAGCAGGACATCCTCCAGGGCGGGATCCCGCGGGCAGGTCTTTTCGTTGATCGGGATGAGCTCCCATTTGTAGTCCCAGAGCGAGTTCGTCTCCATGTCGATCTCGATGTCGAACCTGCCGATCTGGTCCGTCCCGTACGCAGCCTGGACGATCGGGATGCCGTTCACCACGGTCGGCTGCTCCAGCAGCGTGTGGCTGTGGCCTCCGATGATCACGTCGATGCCCCACCGCGGGTCTAGAAGCTCCGCGAGCTTCTTGTCAGCGTCGAACCCGATGTGGGTGAGGAGCACCGTCAGGTCGATATCCTCCGTCTGGTAGGCGTCGCAGATGCGCCCGATCTCCTGCGCCGCGTCGTAGATATCCACGAGCGTGCCGATAATGCCCTCGTTTTTCGTCTGCGCGAGCGTTTCTTCCGTCAGGACGCCGATGAACATGATCTTCATACCGCGGATCCGCTCGATGATATACGGGCGGAACAGGCGGATGCCGCGCTCCCTCAGGTACATGTTCGCGTTGATGATCGGGAACTCCGCGCACTTTTCAAGAAACAGAAGGTGGGCCACGCCGTAGTCGACCTCATGGTTCCCGAGCGTCACCACGTCCGGACCGAGAAGGTTCATGATCTCGATCGTCGAGACTCCCTTGTATTCGCTGTCGATCAGCGATCCGCGGAACATGTCGCCCGCGATCGCGTAAAGCACGTTCTCCTCTTCGTTCCGGACCTTGTGGACATAGCCGGACAGCCGCGATACGCCTCCGACAAGCGCGCTGTCCAGATGCTCTTCCATGAAGTCACCATGCAGGTCGTTGGAGTGGAGCAGTGTCAGTTTTCTTATATCCGCCATAGTCTCATCTCCTTAAGTATTATGATATCCGGACCAGCTGCCGGCCGGGTTAAAACCGAAGTGCTTTCCTCGACACCATCTCTGATTTTGTCGTATATCCGAATATTTCGCCTTGTCTGTTTAGCCATGGGGACAGTCCCCATGGTCGAAATCCGGGTCAGCTGTTGAGGAAGGTGAGGGCTGCGTTGACCATGACCTCCATGCCCAGGGAAAGCGCCGCCTCGTCCGGGATCATGTGCCCGCTGTGGACCGGGTAATACGGCTGCCCGGGCTCCGTGGAGCCGAGGAAATAGAACGCGCACGGGACCTTCTCGCAGAAGTAGGAAAAGTCCTCCCCGCCGAGATTCGAGGATTCGGGGATCACGAGGCCCTCCGGCCCCAGGACGTCCACGACGGCGTCCTTTACGATCCCGAACATCCCCGGGTCGTTGATGGTGGGCGAATAGCACCGGAGATATTTCAGCTCCCCGCTTCCGCCCATGCTTTCCGCGACGCCCTTCACGATCGCGCCGATCCTGCCCTCCATGGTATCGCGCACCTTCGGGTCCAGGTTCCGGCAGGTGCCCTCCATGACGACCTCGTCCGCGATCACGTTGTACCGCCTGCCGCCGCGGATGGTCCCGACCGTCACGACGGTGCTGTCAAGGGGCCCCACGTTCCGGGAGACGATGGTCTGCAGCGCGCTGACCACCTGTGCCGCGATCACGATCGCGTCGATCCCGTCCTCCGGCCTGGAGCCGTGGCTGTTCTTCCCGCGGATCGTGATGAAAAGGCGGTCGGACGATGCCGACATGGCCCCGGTCCTTACCGCGATCTTCCCGGTCGGGAGATCCGGCGCGACATGCTGCGCGAACATGCCGTCCACGTGCGGATCCTCAAGGACGCCGTCCGCGATCATCTTCTTCGCGCCGCAGTCGGCAGCATCCTCCTCCGCGGGCTGGAACACAAGCTTGATACGTCCGCGGAAGGCATCCCGCATCTCGTTCAGAACGAGCGCTTCGCCAAGCAGCATGGCAGCGTGGGTATCGTGCCCGCAGGCGTGCATGACCCCGGGGTTCTGCGAGCAGAACGGGAGCCCTGTCTCCTCCACGATGGGCAGGGCGTCGAAATCCGCGCGGAGTCCCAGGCATTTTCCCTCGCCGGTCCCTTCGATCATGGCGGTCACGCCGTAGCCGCCGACCCCCTCCTTCGGTTCAAGCCCCATTTCACGGAGCTTTGCCGCAATATAGGCCGCGGTCTCCTTCTCCTCATGGGAAAGCTCCGGATGCGCGTGAATGTGCCTCCGGTATTCCAGCATGGCCTGCGTATGCTTCCTTACCAGCTCCGCTGCCCTCTCATTCCTCATCGTCCACCTCCATCGCGAGCGACGCGAAGATCCGCGCGCTGAGCGGGATCACGCTTTCATCGACATCAAAGAAGCTGTTGTGGTGCGGCGCCTTGAGCGGCATGCAGAGCACGAGCTCCGTCGCCTTCCCGCCGTGCGCCTGGACGTCGCGCATCATGGTCGTGACGTCCTCTCCGCCGCCGAAATCCGTGTCCTCGATGACCTCATTGACGCCCTCGACCCGCTCAAGGACCTTCATTGTCCTTCTTACGAGATCCGGGTCGCAGACGACACTGCCCGCCTCGCCCATGAACCGGGTCTCCACGGTGCAGCCGTACATGTCCGCGGCGCCCTTCAGGACCCGCATCGCGGCGTCATACATGTAGCTGTTGATCTCCGGCGTCTTGCCGCGGGTCTCGATGGACATCTCCGCCTCGCCCGGGATCACGTTCCTTCCGGTGCCGGCCTTCAGCGTCCCGATGTTGATGCGGCTCGAGCCGGCGGAATGCCGCGGGATCGCGAGCATGTTCAGCACGGCCGTGCTGGCTGCCGCCAGGGCATTGCTCCCCATCTCCGGGGACGCTCCGGCATGCGCCGGGACGCCGTGGATCATGGCGTCGAACTTCGTGCTGCAGAGGAAGCCGTGCCCGCCCGCGAACACGGTGCCGGTCTTCATCCCCTTAATAAGCCCCACATGGCCGCCGAAGAAATAGTCGCAGCCGGAAAAATGCCCTGCCGCGGTGAGGCTCGCGGCTCCGCGGAGTCCCTCCTCCGCCGGCTGGAACACGAGGATGACCTTCCCCTTCAGCTGGTCCCTGTACGCTGTAAGGAGCTTCGCCGTGCCGATCCCGATCGCAGCGTGCGCGTCATGGCCGCAGGCGTGCATGCAGTTCTCATGCACCGAGCGGAAGCCCTCCCGCGCGGGAATATGGTCAC
>CACXDR010000091.1 GCA_902766415.1 uncultured Lachnospiraceae bacterium | reverse complement strand
TTCATGAACCTTGACACGGGAAGCAAGAAGGAGCTGACGAGCGAGGAAGGGCAGGTGCTGAAGCCGGTCGGCTTTATCGGCAACGACCTTGCGGTCGGGATCGCGGAGACCGCGAATATCCGGGATATCAACGGCATCGACCGCGAGATCCCGTTCACCGCGATCGAGATCGTGGACGATGCGCTTGAAAGCCAGGCGCACTACGAGGAAAGTGGCTTCTGCCTCTCGAACGTGTATACGGCGGATACGAGGATCCACCTGACGAAGGTCGTGCGGACGGGCGGGCACACGTTCCGGACCGCCGGGACGGATACGATCGTCTGCAACGAGCAGCGCGAGGTGAAGCCGGTGATCCTTTCCGAGAACACGGAGCTGAGGGAAAAGACCTGGTACATCCCGCTGCAGAAGGCTGCTGGAAAGAACATGCGGGTCACCTCGCCCTCCGCGGTCACCTACGGGAACGCGGTCACGCCGGACTTCCGGGAGGAGGTCTCCGGCGGGCAGCGGTACACGGCCTACGGCCACGGGAAGGTGCTCGGAAGCTGGCAGTCCCCGGGCGGGGCGGTCAATGCCGCCTACGACGCCATGGGATATGTGCGCGGCGGCGGGAGCATGCTTTACTGCCGCGCGGCGACCGCGGCGATCCGGACGCTCCGGGGCGCGGACAATGCCGCGGAACCGCTGCTTGCCGCCCGGGAAACGGGGAAGGGCCTGGACCTTTACGGCGCGGAGATGCGCGGGGCCTTCTATTTCGTGAGCCGCGGGAAGCCGGTGATGGGCTGGTCGGACGGCGGCGTGCCGCTGGTCATCGCGGCGTATGACCAGGCGACGGTGCTGCTTTACAGCCCGCAGGAGGGGACGTGGACAAGGTATCCGCTCCAGGAGGCGGAGGCCATGTTCCGGAGCGGGAACAATGATTTCCTGTGCCTCGCGGATTAGTTTACGAAATCTGCCGTCTGTGGTATAATATGTCCAATAATGTCCGGAGGTCTGTTTTTCAGTCTCCGGGCTTTGACAGAAACAAATGAGCCGGGGGTATCATTCAATGGCGCAGTATATAATGAAGGGCGGGAAACCGCTCGTCGGGGAGGTCACGGTAAGCGGCGCGAAGAACGCCGCGCTCGGCATTCTTGCCGCCGCGGTCATGACCGACGAGGATGTCCTTGTGGAAAACCTGCCGGACGTGCGGGATATCAATGTCATGCTGGACGCGATCCGCGAGATCGGCGCCAGCGTCGACAGGGTGGACCGGCACACGGTCAGGATCAACGCATCGACGGTCACGGACTTCTGCGTTGAGAGCGAATATATGGAAAAGATCCGCGCGTCGTACTATTTTATCGGCGCGCTGCTTGGAAAGTACAAGAGTGCGGACGTGCCCATGCCGGGCGGATGTATGATCGGCGCGCGTCCCATAGACCAGCACCTGAAGGGGTTCCGCGCGCTGGGCGCGGACGTCCGGGTCACGGACAGGGTAAAGGCGGACGCCCTGCACCTCGTCGGCGGGCATATCTATCTTGATATCGTCTCGGTCGGCGCGACCATCAACATCATGCTTGCCGCGAGCCTCGCGGAGGGCAGGACCATCATCGAGAACGCGGCGAAGGAGCCGCACATCGTCGACGTCGCGAACTTCCTGAACAGCATGGGCGCGAACATCAAGGGCGCGGGCACGGACGTGATCCGCATCCGCGGCGTGGAGCGCCTGCACGGGACGGTCTACTCCATCATCCCCGACCAGATCGAGGCCGGGACGTTCATGATGGCCGCGGCGATCACGAAGGGCGACATCCTCGTGAAGAACCTGATCCCGAAGCACATGGAGGCGATCAGCGCGAAGCTTACGGAAATGGGCTGCAGGGTCCTGGAGTATGACGACGCCATCCGGGTCATCGGATGTCAGAAGCTCCGTCCCACCAACGTGAAGACGCTGCCGTACCCGGGCTACCCGACGGACATGCAGCCGCAGGCCGCGACAGCGCTTGCGCTCGCGAAGGGCACGAGCGTCGTCATTGAAAGCATTTTCGAGAACCGCTTCCTTTACGTGAACGAGCTCCTGAAGATGGGGGCCAAGATCACCGTCGAGGGGCGCGCGGCGCTCATCACCGGCGTGGATCACCTGACAGGCGCCCAGATCAAGGCGTGCGACCTCCGCGCGGGGGCGGCGCTGGTGCTTGCGGGACTCTCCGCCGAGGGCTTTACCGTAGTTTCCGATATTCATTACATCCAGAGGGGCTATGAGCATTTTGAGCAGAAGCTTAAAAAGCTCGGCGCGAAGATCAGTCTTGCGGAGGATGAACGCGGGATCCGGAAGTTCATGCTTCAGGCTGGCTGAGGCCGGACCTCCGGTAAAAGAAGAGTCCGTGGCACCAGGTTTTTCCGGGCTCTTTTTTAAGTTAAGTTAAGAAAGGACTTTTAATTAAGTTAAGAAAGGACTCTTATAATGGAGAAAAGACTGTTTACATCAGAGTCTGTTACCGAGGGCCATCCGGATAAGATCTGCGACCAGGTCTCCGACGCGGTGCTCGACGCGCTGCTCGCGCAGGACCCCATGAGCCGCGTGGCCTGCGAGACCAGCACGACGACCGGCATCGTGGTCCTCATGGGAGAGATCACGACCAGGGCCCACGTCGACTACCAGTCGATCGCGCGTGAGACGATCCGCGAGATCGGCTACACCCGCGGAAAGTACGGCTTCGACTGCGACACCTGCGCGGTCCTGACGGCCATCCACGCGCAGTCGCCCGACATCGCACAGGGCGTCGACCGGGCGCTCGAGGCGCGCGAGTCGGACGATGCCGAAGAAGACCTGAATACGGGCGCCGGCGACCAGGGACTCATGTTCGGCTACGCCTGCCGCGAGACGGAGGAGCTCATGCCGTTCCCGATCGTGCTCGCGCACAAGCTCTGCAGGAAGCTCGCCGAGGTGCGGAAGAACGGTACGCTGAAGTACCTCCGCCCGGACGGCAAGAGCCAGGTCACGGTGGAGTACGACGAGAACGGGAAGCCCTCCAGGCTTGACGCGGTCGTCCTTTCCACGCAGCACGACCCGGACGTCACGCAGGAGGAGATCCGCAAGGACATCAAGCGCTACGTGTTCGACACGGTCCTCCCCGCGGAGATGATCGACGAGCACACGCGCTTCTACATCAACCCGACCGGGCGCTTCGTGATCGGCGGGCCGAACGGAGACTCCGGCCTTACCGGCAGGAAGATCATCGTGGACACCTACGGCGGCTACGCACGCCACGGCGGCGGCGCCTTCTCCGGCAAGGACTGCACGAAGGTGGACCGCTCCGCGAGCTACGCGGCGCGCTACGTCGCGAAGAACCTCGTGGCGGCGGGCCTCGCGGATACTGTTGAGATCCAGCTTTCCTACGCGATCGGCGTCGCGACGCCGACCTCCGTCTCCGTGAACAGCTTCGGCACCGGAAAGCTTTCCGACGAGGAGCTCTGCTCGATCGTCCGGAAGGAGTTCGACCTGAGGCCGGCCGGCATCATCCGCATGCTCGACCTCAGGAGGCCCATCTACCGGCAGACCGCGGCGTACGGCCACTTCGGCCGCAACGACCTGGACCTCCCGTGGGAGAAGACCGACCGCGTCGAGGC
>CACXDR010000090.1 GCA_902766415.1 uncultured Lachnospiraceae bacterium | reverse complement strand
CCCCTTCGGGCCGGCGTTCTACAAGAATTCCTACATCGGCAGGACGTTCATCAAGCCGACACAGGAGGAACGGGAATCCGGAGTCCACATGAAGCTGAGCGTGCTGAAGGCGGCAGTCGGAGGGAAGCGGATCGTCCTTGTGGACGATTCGATCGTGCGGGGGACCACCATGGCGCGCCTTATACGGATGCTGAAGGGCGCCGGGGCAAAGGAGGTCCACGTACGCATCAGCTCCCCGCCGTTCCGGCACCCGTGCTATTTCGGGACGGATGTCCCGTCATACGGTGAGCTGATCGCGAACCATTACACGGAGAAGGAGCTGGCAGAGCTTCTCGGGGCGGATTCTTTAGGATACATGAAGATCGGCGCGCTTTCAGATATGGTGGAGGGGCTTCCCGTGTGCACGGGCTGCTTCGACCGCCGCTATCCTGTGGAGGTGCCGGAGAAGAAAGCGTGACAGGAGGCGGAGATCCTTTCAGGAAGGAGAACGAACAATGGATAAAACATTACGGATCCCGGATATCTACGGAAGCCTGGTGTTCAACGACAGGGTCATGAAGGACCGCCTGCCGAAGGACATTTATAAAGCAGTGCACAAGACGATAGAGAACGGTACGCATCTTGAGCTTGACGTGGCGAATTCCGTGGCGGCCGTCATGAAGGAGTGGGCCGTCGAGAACGGCGCGACGCACTTTACGCACTGGTTCCAGCCGATGACTGGCCTCACGGCGGAAAAGCACGACGGGTTCATCTCCCCGGAGCCTGACGGCAGGGTGATCCTGGAGTTTTCCGGAAAGGAGCTTGTGAAGGGGGAGCCTGACGCCTCGAGCTTCCCGTCCGGCGGGCTCCGCGCGACCTTCGAGGCGCGCGGGTACACCGCGTGGGATCCGTCCTCGCCGGCATTTATCAAGGACGGGTCGCTGTATATCCCTACGGCATTCATTTCCTACGGCGGCGAGGCGCTCGACAAGAAGACGCCGCTCCTCCGGTCCATGGAGGCGCTGAACAGGAACGCGGTAAGGCTCCTGTACCTTCTCGGCGACACGGACGTGAGCCGCGTGACCGCGACGGTCGGGTCCGAGCAGGAGTACTTCCTGGTCGACAAGGAAATGTACCTGAAGAGGAAGGACCTCCTGTTCTGCGGGCGCACGCTCCTCGGGGCGCCGGCGCCGAAGGGACAGGAGATGGAGGACCACTATTTCGGCGTCCTGAAGCCGAAGGTGGCCGCGTTCATGCATGATCTCGACGAGGAGCTCTGGAAGCTGGGCATCCCCGCGAAGACGAAGCACAACGAGGTCGCGCCCGCGCAGCATGAGCTCGCGCCGGTATTTGAGACAGTAAACGTCGCGGTCGACCATAACCAGCTGACCATGGAAATGATGAAGAAGGTCGCGGACCGGCACGGGTTCGCCTGCCTGCTTCACGAGAAGCCGTTCGAGGGGATCAACGGCTCGGGCAAGCACAACAACTGGTCGCTCCAGACGGATACCGGCCTGAACCTGATGAACCCGGGCAGGCACCCGGGTGAGAACCTCCGCTTCCTGACCTTCCTGGTGGCGGTGATCGCTGCGGTGGACGAGTACGCGGACGTGCTCCGCGTGTCGGTCGCGACGGCGGGGAACGATCACAGGCTCGGCGGCAACGAGGCCCCGCCCGCGATCGTCTCCATCTTTATCGGCGACGAGCTGTCCGGCATCCTCGACGCGCTGGAGGGCGGCACGTTTTTCGAGGGCGGAGGCAAAAAGCAGATGGGCGCCGGCGCCGCTGTCCTCCCGCACATCATGCGGGACACGACGGACCGCAACAGGACCTCCCCGTTCGCGTTTACGGGGAACAAGTTCGAGTTCCGCATGCCCGGCTCCTCGCTTTCGGTAGCGAACCCGAACATCGCGCTGAATACTGCCGTGGCGGAAAAGCTTGAGGAGTACTGCGACGCGCTGAAGACCATCCCGGAGAAGGAGATCCCGGACGCGCTCCGCGCCCTCCTTAAGGAAGAGATCGCCGCGCACAAAAGGATCATTTTCAACGGCAACGGCTACACGGACGAGTGGGTCGCGGAGGCAGAGGAGAGAGGGCTGGACAACCTTAAGTCCCTGCCGGAGGCAATGCCGCACTGGATCTCCGAAAAGAGCATCGGCCTCTTTACGAAACAGGGGATCCTTACCCGGCAGGAAATGCTTTCAAGGTATGAGATCCTTCTTGAAAACTACGCGAAGGCAGTCCACATCGAGTCCCTGACGCTCCAGGAGATGGCGCGCAAGGACTTTACGGAGGGGCTTCTGAAGTACATGTCCGTGCTCGCCGCGGAGACCGCCGCGAAAAAGGCGGTCCTTCCGGAGGCGGCATGCGTCCTGGAGACGGGGACCCTCGCGTCCCTCGAGGAGGCCGCCGGGCAGATCGCGGAGCACCTGAAAACACTTGCGGAGGAGACGCGCGAAGCGGAAAAGATCACGGATGACGCGCTTGCCTGCGCGATGTATTACGAAAAAACGGTGCTTGAGGAAATGCGGGTGCTGCGCGGGATCATAGACGGCGCGGAAGCCCTGATCCCGGACAGCTTCCTGCCGTATCCGACCTACGGGGAGATCCT
>CACXDR010000089.1 GCA_902766415.1 uncultured Lachnospiraceae bacterium | reverse complement strand
GGGACCGTCCCCTCCATCACGGCGAACGCGACCACATAGTCGCCCGCGTCAGAGATGGAGACCTGGATCCCCGTGCCCCCCAGCTCGCGGTAGCGCTTCAGCGCCCCGCCGTAAAGCCTCACGTAGGGACGCCCGCGGGAGTCCCTGAGGGCCTCGACCTCGACCGGCTCCACGCCGGCGAAGCCCGTCCCGAAGCACTTCACCACCGCCTCCTTGACAGCAAAACAGCCGGCAAGAAAGGGCGCCCTGCCCTCCGCCTGCCGGCGTTCTTCCTCCGTAAAGACGCGGCGGCAGAAGGATTCCCGCGCGGCCGCCCGTTCCATGCGGCTCACAGGAAGGATATCCGTTCCGACACCGGTGATCAATTAAAACACGCTCCTTTCAGGGAACCTCTGCTTCAGTCTTCATCGTCCGCGCTTTCCGCGAGCATGCGGTAGGAAAGCTGCATGAGGCTCTCGGAAAGATGCATATTTTCAACAAGGATGCCGTCCGGGACCGAAAGGTCCGTGTGCGCGAAGTTCCAGATGGCCTTCACGCCGCATCCGTACAGCCGCTTCGCGACCTCGACCGCGTTGTCGCGCGGGAGCGTCAGCGTCACGATATCCACCTCGTGCGACGCGAAGTAATCCTCGAGGCTGTCCAGATGGAGGATCTCCGCGTCCCGCACCTTCTTCCCGACCAGGTCGGGGCTGATGTCGAAAAGGGCGCGCACCTTGAAACCGCGCTTTTCAAAATTCTGGTAGTTCGCGAGCGCCTGTCCAAGATGCCCGGCGCCGATGATCACGATATTCTTCTGTCTGTCAAGCCCCAGAAGCTTCCCGATCTCGCTCTGCAGGTAGCTCACGTTGTAGCCGTAGCCCTGCTGCCCGAAGCCTCCGAAATTGTTAAGATCCTGCCGGATCTGCGACGCCGTCACCTTCATCCGTTTGGCGAGATCGTTTGAGGAGATCCTGTCGACGTTCTCATCCATGAGGTCCGAAAGATATCTGTAATACCGCGGCAGCCTTGAAATGACCGCCCTGGAGATCTTTTTTTTCATTACCAAGTATACCGCTCCGTGTTTCCATATTAATATCAGCGGCGCCATCAGGAACGGCGCCGTAATCGTTAAGAATTCTACAATTAAGTATAGTGATTTTCCCGCTTCTTGTCAATTTTTCTCCGACGTCATTTGACCGGGTCCCAGGTCGGTGACAGCCGCAGGAATAACTGCTACAATAATATCGGTAATTTGCAACACCGTTTCAAAGGAGGATCACACAGTATGCCATCTGTTTACCCTGCCCAGATACTCAGCAAAGTATATCATTCACTTGTACTTTTAAGCAACCTTGCCAATGAACCCCTCACCGCAGAGGAACAGCGTTATTATGACGAACATAAGACTTTTGCCGGGACCTCGTTCTCCGCTCTCTTTCGTCAGCTTGACAGTCTCATCACCGACAATATTAATAATGTCTTTGACGAGGGACTCATGAAACTGCCGCCTCACTGCGCTGACAGCCTGACCAAAAAAGGGTCGAAGCTCATATACATCGAGGACGACGCAGAGATCAGTAAAGCAGACGCCCTCTGTAAAACGATCATCAAGCGCTGTGCCGAGTTGAAAACGAAGCCCTCCACAGGCCCGAATACGACTGCCCTCCTGGACTATATCCAGGGTTCCCTTGAGGATATGATGGACGGGCGGGATGTATCCCAGGAGCGGAGTGACGACCCCCTCTATCTCTACGCCGGCCATACGATGACCGACCTGAACCCTCCCGTCGCCGGCAGCGAGAACGCCGAAGCCGGGGTGGAATTAATGGAAATGGCCACCTACCGTTTTCCTTTGAACCGTATGCTTCAGTACGGTCTGGATGTGCACAGGAAGATACGGGATTTCCGGGAGCGGATCGATCCGACTGACCAGGAAGCCTGTGATACGGCGAAGGAAAGTCTTAGAAGGACCCTGGATGAATACGAAGAAGTCACGCTCCGTCTCCTGAGGGACACGGATTCTCCTTCTCACGCGAAAGAAAGAGACCTGATCCTGCAGCAGAATACCTGGAAACTGGATATCCTTGGGGACCGCGGCTTCAGGCACACGATCCTCCCCCTGATACGGGATTATAAAGAAGGTCTTTCGCTTGGAATAGACCCCGCGCTCCTTCCCCAGTATGCCCTGATGAAACAGGCTGTCCGGCAGCTGGATGAACCTGTTGACACGCTCCGGAAGGAAAACAAGGATGGCCGCTATAACAAGGTCCTGGAATCAGCGGAACAGTTCCGTACCGCTTTTCAAAGCCTCATGACAAATAAAGACCCGGCCAGAACCGAGAAGCTGATGGAAGGCGTCTGCAGCGCCATGAATGAGCTGTATGACAATGCCGGAGAAGTGTTTAAAGCCCACAAAAAAGAACTGACAGACGACTTAATTAATGCGATCACCGGGCTCCGGGGCACGGATCTGAAATATCTGGAAGGCAAATCTGCCTTCAATACCTTCCGTCATATAACGAAGACAGTTGAAGATCACTATGAAAAACGCCACCAGCTGGAAAACGCACCCCGGACCTCCTACCTCCGTGAGAAGCGGAGCATCCTCTCCGGGCTGGCTTTAAAGGATGACCAGTGGGTCAGCTCCGACCGTCAGGATCATACCATGGCTAATCTGCTCTACCTTGACAAGAAATATTATGGGCAAAAACACGAGCAAAGCATCGAAGGGGGCGTTTACGACAGCGTTTTCAGGGACGAACATCTGTTCAAAAAGGATTTCAGTTTTTACTACCCCCGCCTGGCCAACCGCTTCCCGGATCTCGCAAACCCTGATATAGGGGATAAAGATAAGGTTTCCGTCCTTCGCTCCGCTGCCGGACACTACCTGGATATTTTGGAGGAGATCGTCCGAAGAACTTCCGAAAAGATGATCGAGACCCGGCATTTTGTAATAAACGGAAAGCTCCTGACCGACAAGAAGAAGATCGCGGAGCTTGTGGCTCCCGACAACGCCTCGAACAACCCGCTGTATCCCTACTGGGAGTATATTAAAGATGCCCGGGCAGGTCTGAAAAACGCGGAGTCGATACAGGAGATCGGGGAAACCACGCGCAATCTCACCGACAGCTTCAAATTTATTCAGAAGCATCAACTGACCCATGGGGACCCGGACATTGCCGCCGCGATAAAAGTCCAGATGGATCATGATGTCGGAGAACTCAAGATCTTCGCCGGGCCTCCCGACTACGACGAGTTTTTCCGCCGCCGCGTGAAAGCCATCGGAACACTCTGCCGGGAAGAAAACCAGGCCAGGGAAGCGGTCCAGCGCCTCTGTGACTTGACCCGGAACTGGCTCGATCCGGCTTCGAGGAAGGATATTCCCCTGACTGAGGAAGATCTGCCGAAAGTGCGTGCGATGGCTGATATCGCAGCGGAACTGAAGCAAGCCGTGGAACAGCAAAATGGGAATACGGTTAATATCGGCAACCGTAATTATTTCCTTACCGCCATTGACCCCCCCACCGAGGAGAATCCGAACGGCAAAACAGGCCGCTTCCTGGAGATCTACAATTCTCTTTCCCCGCAGATGAAGACCTATTGCGGGAACTCATTCCGCGAAGCTGATGAGCGCAGATCTATGAAGGCGGAAAACGTAGACCCCATAAAGAATCATTATTTCGGTGAGGATGAACTGCGTCTTGTCTCTCCTGAAAATGTGGACCGTTTCTGCAAGCTCTTCATGGAGGCCAATGAGGCCAGATCCCGCCTCTTTGACCATCAGGAATTCCGGAATTACAGGGATTCTCTGCAGGCGGTTTACGACTACGCTGAAACAGTGAAACAGAACCCGGGCAGCACTGCAGTGATATTTCACATGGCGCAGCTGATGCGTAATGCCGGCAGCGCCGCGGAAGCCTACCTGCTCGAAAAGGGAGTCGGAAAACGGAGCTCTGAAACAGGCAATATCCGCTATAATAACGCCTACGCTGCCCTCTATCTCACCGCGCCGGAGGAAGCCACCGGGCTGGCGCAGGCAGCAAAGAATCTTCACGTCAGCGCCGACCGGACCAAAGACCGTCAGAAACGGGAGTATCTTTCTCTCGAAAGTCTGATGAGGGAAGAATTCGGACGTCTGGACCGGACCTATAAAAAATCAGAAAACGGTCCTGGCTACGAAAAAGTGCAGCCCGCACCGGAAAAGCGCGGGAAAAAGAAATAAAATAATAACATAATACAGGGGCTGCCGCGCCAAGGCTTTTTCAGGGGAACATTGTCTGCATTTTCCCTTGGCGCGGCAGCCCTTTTCTTGTCAATTATCCTGCGTTCAGTTATACTTACCACTGTACAAGGAGAACCCGGATGATACTGAACGTTTCACACATTTCAAAAGCATTTGCGGGCGATGTCGTCATAAGGGACGCATCGTTCTTTTTAAACGAACACGAGAAGGCGGCGATCGTCGGGCTGAACGGCACAGGCAAGACCACACTGTTAAACCTGATCTCCGGCGAGCTTCCGGCGGACGGCGGCACCGTCTCCGTGAAAAAGGATTACCGCCTCGGATATTTAAAGCAGAACAACAACCTCGACTCGGCGCTCACCGTCCGGGAGGAGCTGACCCAGGTCATACAGCCCCTTCTTGACATGGAGGAGCGCCTGAATGTGCTGCGGGAAGAGATGAAGCACAGCTCCGGCGAGGCGCTGGAGGACCTCTACCGGGAGTACGACCGCCTGCTCCACACCTTTGAGCTTCAGGACGGCTACGCCGCCAGGAGCCGCGTGAACGGGATCCTGAACGGCTTAGGCTTCACCGGCGAGGAAGCGGAAAAGCGCCTGCACGACCTCTCCGGAGGCCAGAAGACGCGTGTCTTTTTAGGAAAGCTCCTGCTCGACCGGCCGGACATCATCATGCTCGACGAGCCCACGAACCATCTGGACCTTTCCAGCATCGAGTGGCTCGAGTCCTATCTCGCGTCCTACCCGGGCGCCGTGATCATCGTCTCCCACGACCGCTATTTTCTTGACAGGATCGTCTCGAAGGTCATCGACATCGAGAACGGGACCGTCTCCGTCTACACCGGCAACTACACGCAGTACGCGGAGAAAAAGGCGGCGGTCAGGGAGGCGCAGCTCCGCGCGTACATGAACCAGCAGCAGGAGATCGCGCGGCAGGAGGAGGTCATAAAAAAGCTTAAGTCCTTCAACCGCGAAAAGTCCATCAAGCGCGCCGAGAGCCGCGAAAAGATGCTGGAAAAGCTCACGCGCCTCTCCCGCCCCGAGGAGACAAAGGCGGATATGGACCTCTCCTTCTCCATGGCGGAGGAAAGCGGAACGGACGTCCTCGAGGTCGAAAACATCTCCAAAACCTACGGTAGCCGCGAGCTGTTCCGTGACCTGTCCTTCACCCTGAAGCGCGGCGAGCACGCCGCGATCATGGGCGACAACGGAACGGGCAAGACCACCATCCTTAAGATCATCAACGGTATCACCGCGCCGGACGACGGGTCCGTGACCCTCGGCGCGCGGGTCTGCATCGCCTACTACGACCAGGAGCACCAGGTCCTGCACCCCGAAAAGACGCTCTTCGAGGAGCTCCAGGACACATGGCCCGACATGAACAACACTGACGTCCGCAGCATGCTGGCAGCCTTCCTTTTCACGGGGGACGATGCCTTTAAACGCGTGGCGGATCTCTCCGGCGGCGAGCGCGGGCGCCTTTCGCTCGCGAAGCTCATGCTGTCCGAGGCAAACTTCCTGATCCTCGACGAGCCGACGAACCATCTCGACATGGTGTCGAAGGAGGTCCTGGAGCGCGCCATCCGCGCATTCCCGGGTACCGTGCTCTACGTTTCGCACGACCGCTACTTTATCAACCGCACAGCGACCAGGATCCTGGACCTCACGGAGGGAAAGCTTCTTAATTACATCGGGAACTACGACTACTATCTTGAGAAGAAGCACGACGTGGAAAACGCTGCCGGCCTGGGAGCCGCCATCCCGGAGGCCGGGACCGCGGGAGCCGGCGCTTCCTCTCCTGCTGCTTCCCAGCAGGGCGGCCGCGAGGACTGGAAGCTCCAGAAGGAAAAGAAAGCCGCCGAGAAAAAGCGGAAGCAGGCGCTCGCAAAGTGCGAGGAGCGGATCCACGTGCTGGAGGAGGACCTGAAACGGATCGAAGAAGCATTCAACGATCCCGCGAACCAGCGGGACGTCGCAGGGCTCCAGAAGCTCCAGAAGGAAAAGGACGCGGACGACGCGGAGCTTGAGACGCTTTACGAGGAGTGGGAGACTCTCGCCTCGGAGGAGGACGTATGAAGAAGACCTATACCCCGCTTCAGCGCAAAGCGGCGCTCGCCGCAGCCATCGCGCTCCTCCTGCTCTTTTTCGCGACGCTCGTCGTAGGCGTCGCCGGCGGGCCGGAGCACACGTCCCTTCTCATGTTCCTCCTGTTC
>CACXDR010000088.1 GCA_902766415.1 uncultured Lachnospiraceae bacterium | reverse complement strand
GATGGCTTCGGGACGCTTGTACTCCGGAAAGACCGGGTCATCCGCCGCGGCGGAGCCGATCAGCGGCGTTTCAAAGATGGTGACAGTGCGCTGTCCTGCAGGAAGGTCAACGACATTTCCCGGGCAGGACTGCATGAGCGGCGTCATAACAGACAGGATCTCTTCCTGGTTGCGGATCATATTCTGCGGCCTCCGTTTTCATCGAAATCAATATGTTGTCAGGACGGGATCATTGATAGAAGATACACAGATGTATCTGTACTTATTATACACAGGTTTCCCGCATTTCTGCCCCGGGAGAAATCATTTCAGTAAGCAGCCCTTTTTTACGTACTGAGCACCTCTTCAAGCGCGTGAGGCTTAAGGATCCTGATTTCCGGAGGCTCAAGGGAGATGATCCCCTGGGCCTCCAGTTTTTTTAGCTCCCGGTGGAGCGAGGGTCTTGAAACATTCATGAGCATCGCCCACTTTGAGAACGAACCGGGGATCTTCACGCGCCGGCTTTCACCCTGCCGTGCTCTTAAGAGAAGCCAGAAGGCAGCCTTCTGGGCGATCCCGTGGTAGGAAAGCAGTTCAAGGCGCTGCTGCAGCATGTACACGGCGGAGGCAACTTCGCGGGTAAAATTCTCAAGGATCCGGACGTCCCGCTGCATGAGGCCCATGAGGTCTTCTTTATAGAAAATCATGATCCTGACCTGCCCAAGCGCCGCGATGTCGCAGGGATAACGGCCGCGGTCTGAGAATACCGCTGCGGGTCCGATCATTTCCCCCGGTCCACGGACGGAGACATTGACCTGGCTTCCGTTCGGGAAGGATTTCTGTGCTTCTACCCGGCCCTCCAGGATGATGCCGATCTGCGCGGCTTTCTCCATCAGGCGGAAGATCAGTTCTCCCTTTTCAAAGCACCGGATCTGGTGCCGCGTTTTCCTGAGCAGCTCGTGAATATCGTCCGCGGGGATCCCGCGGAACAGGGAGCTTCGTTCAAGTGCTGAATAGTCCATTTTTTTCCTCCGTTTCCGATGCTTCTATAATACATGAAAAAAACCGGGATGTGTATCCCTGGATACAGACTGCCGGACTGTCTCTTTGTATACTGTTATCAGAAAAGGTAAGGAGGGCAAAGAAATGATCCGGAAGATCATTCACATAGACGAAGAAAAATGCAACGGCTGCGGACTCTGTGCCGAAGCGTGCCACGAAGGGGCCATCGAGATCATCGGCGGCAAGGCGAAGCTTGTGCGGGAAAACTTCTGCGACGGTTTTGGCGACTGCCTGCCGAACTGTCCGACGGGAGCCATTTCATTTGAGGAAAGAGAAGCGCCTGCCTACGACGAGGCGGCGGTGAAAAGAGCGAAGGAAGGCGCCGGCCGCGGGACAGAAAGCGTTACAGCGCCGGAAGGAGCGGAAGGGAGACAGAAGATGGAAGAGATGAAGCACGAGCACCATGAGGGCGGCTGCCCGGGATCGAGGATGATGCAGTTTAAGCGGGCAGAGGAGGGGAACGCGCCGGTCTTTGCCGGCAGGCCGGTCTCAAGGCTGGGCCAGTGGCCCTGCCAGATCAAGCTGGTCCCCATGAAAGCGCCGTTCTTTGACGGAGCGAAGCTGCTGATCGCCGCCGACTGCACGGCCTATGCCTATGCCGGCCTGCATGAGGACTTCATGAAGGGCAAGGTCACGATCATAGGCTGCCCGAAGCTGGACGATGTGGACTACTCCGGGAAGCTGACGGAGATCATCCGGGAGAATGATATCCGGAGCGTGACGATCGTCCGCATGGAAGTCCCGTGCTGCGGCGGACTCCAGAGAGCGGCGGAGACCGCCCTCCGGAACAGCGGGAAGTTCATCCCGTGGCAGGTCGTGACGATCTCCCGCGACGGCAGGATCCTGGACTGAACGGAAGGGAGGCAGTGAGATGATCAAAGTTGCGTTTTTTGACGCAAAGGCCTATGACAAGCCTTCGTTTGAACACTATGGAAGGGAGCACGATATGCAGTTTCTCTTCCTGGAGACAAAGCTGAACAGGGACACGGCCCTGCTTGCCAGGGGATGCGACGCAGTCTGCGTATTCGTCAATGATTCCGTGGATGCGGAAGTGATCGGGAAGCTGCACGAGTACGGCGTCAGGGTGATCGCGCTGCGCTCAGCCGGCTATAATAACGTGGACGTGCGTGCCGCCTTCGGGAAGATCCACGTCGTCCATGTTCCGGCCTATTCGCCCTATGCGGTAGCCGAACACGCCGCGGCGCTTCTTCTTACCTCGGTGCGCCGCATCCATAAGGCGTATAACCGCACGCGGGAGTTCAATTTCTCCCTGAGCGGCCTGACCGGCTTTGACCTGCACGGTAAGACCGCCGGCGTTGTCGGCACCGGAAAGATCGGGCGTATTTTCATCGACATCTGCCGGGGGTTCGGCATGAACGTGATCGCCTATGACCGGTTCCCGGTGAAGGACAGTGGTATCGAATACGTTTCCCTGGACGAACTGCTTCAGCGGAGCGACATTATTTCCCTGCACTGCCCGCTGACGGATGAGACGCGCCACATGATCGATGCCGGCGCCATCGGAAAAATGAAGAAGGGCGTGGTGATCATCAACACCTCCCGAGGCGCTTTGATCGACGCCGAAGCGCTGCTTGACGGCATCAAGGCGCGGAAGGTCGGCGCGGCATGCCTGGACGTGTATGAGGAGGAAGCGGATATATTCTTTGAGGACCGGTCCGGCCACATCCTGGACGATGACCTGCTTTCCCGCCTGATCTCCATGCCGAACATTATCGTGACCTCCCACCAGGCGTTCCTGACGGAGGAGGCGCTGAACAATATCGCGGAAACGACGGTGAACAACATCCGTTCGTATTTTGATAATGACGGGATCTGCGACAATGAGTTGTGCTACCGGTGCGGAAATATCGAGCACTGCAGGAAGGAACGCAGGGAAAAATGCTTCTGAGGCAGACACACACAAGGAAAAATGGCTTCCGGGTCTTCACCCGGGAGCCATTTTCATCGGTTATTTGTACATGATCCTAAGGATGATCCTGCCGGTATTGCCTGCCAGGATCGTTGCAGGTCCTGCATCGAAATTGCTGACAGAAAGGTTGGTCCGGGTCCGCCCCAGGAGCTCGCCGATCCTGCCCTGGTCAAGTCCCGCAAAGGAGGATCTCAGGACGGCGTCCTTCACCGGATACCAGGAGTCCGGTACCGGATATCCGTTCGCGTAAAGGTCGATGGAAACCGGTTTTTTGCTTTCGATGTTGATCGAGACGATCATGTCCACATCCCGGCATGTATAGATCCCGGTGATCTTATCTTCATCTGTCCGGTACTCCTCCAGGACAGGCGCGGCTCCGGCAGCTTCGAGCTCGTTCACGAAGCGCTCGAACACTGCTTCGGACTCCTTCGCCTGTTCCTTTCTTTCTTCAAAGGTCTTTGCGTCCAGCACCATTTCTTCATGCATGGCGTCCAGTTTTTCCGCTGCCGCTCCATAGCCCTTCTCCATTCCTTCCTTCACCATGGTATAGTCGTCTGCGGTAAAGGTGCGGGGGCTTTGGATATTGTCCGCGCTGGCTTCGCAGAGAAGCACGCCGTACTCCCCCCATTCGGAGAGCTGCGTTCCGCGGATGTCAAGGCCGTACGTTCCCGCGATCTTATTGGGATCCTTATCATCCGTCTTGCCCATCACTGACTGCCCCCAGCTGATGCCGCTGACGTGGTCGTACCGGAAACCTTCCCCGGTAATGAACTCATAGATCACATAAGGCCGGGCCCCGTAGGTGGTGGTGTCCTCGTTGGTGCTGTATCCGCAG
The DNA here is from genome assembly GCA_902766415.1 of uncultured Lachnospiraceae bacterium. The sequence continues at coordinate 4,163 of CACXDR010000088.1, read as the reverse complement.
ATATAGGGTTTCCCGTCCTGGAGAACGACAGAGACTGCCATTGTCCCCCTGCTGTGCCCTTCGACAGTACCTGCGCCGAGGATGGTCCCCGTTCTGACAACGTTGTCCTGCTCATCAAGCTGGTACATGATAAGGTCGAGCGTTGAAGCGTTTGTCTCTTTGTTATACAGTCCGAACGGGCCGAGGGGCGTATTTGCCAGGATCTCGCTGCCCTTCGTTACGGTAAGGAGATCCTTTCTGCCGTCGAGGTCAAAATCCATTACATAGGCGGAAACCAGATCGCTCTCCCCGGTGCCGTAGGTATCCCTGAGATATTCATAGTAAAGCGTTTCATCTTCCGTAAACGGAGTCACAATGCTCTTCGTTTTACCATCGGCGCCTGCCTGGAGAATGAAGCTGAAATCTTCATTCTCCGCTTCGTTGTTGCGGACGGTGACCTTATAAAACGTTACGTAATAGGCCATCAGATCGGCATTGACCGGTGCGTTCGGGGGCAGGTTGGGTTTAAGAACTGATTCATTCTGCAGAAAGACTTTGCGGTGGTGGTTTTCGTCCTTTGTGATCACGTTCACATGCCGTTCAGCGCGCTTTAGCTGGTCGATGGTATAAATATCAACGCTGTAACCTGTAAGGCTTTGGCCAGTCAGATATTCAAGAGCCATGTTCCCGTCTGTCCCGGAATCAAAAACTGGCAGGAGGCCGACCTCTTCGATTGCCCGGTAGACGCAGAAGACTTCTTTCGCGGACATCTGCTCCGCACGGAACATCCGGACGGCTTCCTCATAAAGAATGGTGGCATATTCCGCAAATGACGTGTTTTCTTCCAGCTGCGGGAAAGTATTGTAAAACAGCCGTCCCGTCAGAAAAGTACCGAGCGCCTTTGTCTTCTCCGGCTTTTCCAGCTCTCCGGTAGCCATGAGATAGCCCATATGGGAGATGATCGTGGAGTTATGATGCGCGGCAGTACTGTTTTTATCCAGTTCGTCTTCGGTCTGGGCCTCATCCACGATATCGTCAGACCAGTTCCTGCCCTGGAAGACAGACGGCTGGTCGGATGCGAAAGGATCTTTCATGTTCCGGGGTTTATTCTGGTTCCGGGAATCGTTCATGTTCCGGCTGTTGTCCGCGATCCAGTCACAGTCGCCCTTGATATAATTTTCCGCCAGTTCCGAAAATAGATCCGCCAGGCCTTCATGAATGGCTCCGGCATTCGCATATTTATAGTCCTTGCCAAGATTGACATAGCTCTTGATCACCGCGTGCGCAAACTCGTGGGCGATCACGTTAAAGCCTACGGAATATGTCGGGCTGACCTTCAGAAGTCCGGTACAGTAGCTGCGGCTGCTTTTCCACGGCTCTGAGCCTTTGGGCACGACTTCCCAGACGTTCGTTGCGGAATTGTCCGTATCGGCGTTCAGACCGAACATCAGGGAACTGTTCCGGTCATCCCAGCCGTTTCTGACCATGACCTCCCGCCAGTACCGGTCAGCATCCTGAAGATGCTTCATAACGCTGACCGCCCTTTTATCCGTCCATACGTTGTCGTCGTCCTGCAGGACCTCATAGTGTTGGTTCAACCCGTTTCTGAAAACCGGCTCCACAAATACGTCCGGACAGATCACTGTCCCGTTGTCCGTAACGGCAAGCTTTTCATCCCGGACGATCAGCCGGTAATCATGCCCGGGAGTCTTTTTATTGTTGAGAAGGATGGGAAATCCCAGTTCTCCTTCCGGATCCCAGTTGCCTTTCGTGAACCTGGCAAAAAAGACTTCGCCCTCCAGAAAATCTGACCGGATACAGAAGTCCGGCTGTTTTTTCGTTTTCTTCACGTCAAACACACGGACCCGTGCTTTCGCGTCCTCCAGCCGGTAAGTCTTATCCCGGTTCTCCGTATTAAACTTCACCTGAACGCCGTCGTCATCCTCCCCGCTCCCGACAGCGCTTTCATGACAGTCAAGGTTCCTGACAGACAGGACAGACCCGTCCCGGGCAGATACGTAGCACTGGAAACTGCCCCCGTCAGCAAAGGCAAGGGTCTTCCATGCTGCCTGCGCTTTTTCGTTTTCGGAACAGATGACGCATCCCTGGACGATCTGCCTGATTTCTCCGGACTCGGAGTCAGACTCATTCCCGGAGTCAGACTCATTCCCGGAGTCAGACTCGCTCCCGGAGTCAGATTCGGACTCTGGTCCGGATCTGTCCCCAGAACCTCCGAACAGTTCCAGGACCGCTTTTATGCGTCCGGCAGCATCTTCCTCCGGAGAAGTCAGGATCTTCACGATCTCCTTTGCTTTTCCGACAGCCCCGGAGACGGAGCCTCCTTCCGCGGCCTTCCCGCCTTCTTCCGAAGCAAACCAGTCCGTGACCGCCTGGCAGGCTTCTTCGGAAGAGACCAGCACTTCGGAATCTATTTCGGCAGGATCCAGATACTTTCCGTTGATATCGATCACCTGCCCCTCCGGGTCCGTCAGGACGCGGATCCCGCTCCCCTCGACCGGAAGGCCGCCGGCCATCTGGGTAAAACGGTAAACATTTGCGGACGAAGTGCTGTAAGACGCAGCTTCCGGGAACTCCGATATGTCAGAAAAACCGATCTCATCCTTCAGGTCCGCAAGAAATGCCTTTGCATCACCGGCATCCAGGACCTGCTTTCCGTCAAAGGTCTCTTTCCCGACCTGGAACGACGGCGGCCCGGACGGGAGGGCTGCGCCTGCCGGGGAGGTTCCTTCCGGCAAAGCCTCTTCTGAAATCTCTGCGTGACCGGTGTTTTCAGAGGCTCCTGCATTCACGGGTCTGGAAAAAGGATTCACGGGCTTCAAAAGGCTGCAGGACGTAAGCTGGCTCATCATAAGGGAAAGTGCCAGCAGCCGCGCGGTCATTTTTCTGCCGGAACCGGTCATCAAAGCGTTTCTTTTTCTCATCGTCTCGTCTCCTGGAGGGTCGTTTCTGTGTGAACATTCGGGCAGACATGGGGCAGCGGAGGCATACATCATCCCCGCCGCGAAAAAATATCTCCTGCATTGTAGTATACGCTATGATACAGTAGAATTGGATTCCAACTTTTCCGGCGAGCTGAAAGGAGCGTTGATGTGAGCATTCTTAATATCGGTTCCCTGAATATAGACCTTTTCTACCAGGTGCCGCATTTTGTGCGGCCGGGCGAGACCCTCCCGTCGCTCTCCTTCCACACCTTCTGCGGAGGAAAGGGGCTGAACCAGTCGATCGCCGCCGCAAGGGCGGGCGCGCGGGTCATGCACGCCGGCGCGGCCGGTCCCGACGGGCAGAGGCTTCTGGACATGCTTAGGGAAAACGGGGTCGATGTCTCCCGCATCCGGCGGACTGACGTTCCCCAGGGACACGCCGTGATCCAGACGGATCCGAAAGGAGAGAACTGCATCCTCCTCTTTCCGGGCTCAAACTATGCCCTGGACCGGGAGACTGCGGACCGGATCTTCGCGTCCCTTGAGGGGCCCTGCATGGTCATTCTCCAGAACGAGGTCTCGGAGCTTCCTTATCTCATTGAAAAGGCACACGCCGCCGGCTGCCCCGTCGTCTTTAACGCGTCTCCCTTTGACGAAAGCCTTCTGTCCTTGGATTACGGCAGGGTCCGCTGGCTTATGATCAACGAGATCGAGGGAAAGGCCCTGACCGGCTCTGACCGTCCGGAGGAGATCGCGGACATCCTGGAAAAGCGGTTCCCGGGCCTTGGCGTGGTCCTCACCCTGGGCGGCGACGGCTGCCTCTGCCGCGACGGAGGCCGGACCTTCCGCCAGCCGGTATTTCACGTTGAGGCCGTGGACACCACCGGCGCGGGCGATACCTTCACGGGATACTTCGCGGCCGCGCTTGACCGGGAGATGTCCCTTCCGGAGGCCCTCCGGCGCGCTGCTGCCGCCGCCGCGATCTCTGTCACACGGAGGGGCGCCGCGCCTTCCATTCCTGCGGCCGGGGAGGTAGAGGCGTTCCTGGACCGTGCCTGACCGGGAAAGTGAAAAAACAGGTCCTGTAAATGGAAAACGGTATCCGGCTTCTGCCGGATACCGTTTTAACACATAATAGCAAGAATTCCCCCATCCTCTAAGGTGGTGGGATGAATTGCCAAACGGTTTTCCTTGGGCGTTTTCCTTATGAGAAAAGTTACATAAAACGCAGCAAGAACACTT